>NZ_JAJNAN010000043.1:0-24439 GCF_022227565.1 Ectothiorhodospira sp. 9100 | reverse complement strand
TCACCCCTACTACCAACCTGGAGCCACGCCATGGCCTACTGGCTGATGAAATCCGAACCCGATGTCTTCGGCATTGACGATCTGGAACGTGTGCGGGTGGAACCCTGGGAGGGCGTGCGCAATTACCAGGCGCGCAACATGATGCGCGACGAGATGCAGGAGGGGGATCTGGCCTTCTTCTACCACTCCAACTGCAAGGTGCCCGGCGTGGTGGGGATCATGCGCATCGCCCGGTCCGGCTATCCGGATGAGGCCGCCTGGGACCCGGAGCACAAGTACTACGACCCCAAAAGCCCGGCAGACAATCCCCGCTGGTACCGGGTAGACGTGGCTTTCGAGCAAAAATTCGAGCGGGTGATCCCCCTGGCAGACCTGAAGCAGGCCCCCGAGCTGGCCGACATGCCCCTGGTACGCCGGGGCAACCGCCTGTCCATCATGCCGGTGTCCGAGGCGGAGTGGGATTTCATCCTGTCGATGTTGGAGGAGACTTAGAAGCTTTGTGTATCAGGGACGGTTTTTACCTTGGCCGTGCTCCTGAATGTACTGCTTGAGTGCCTGGTCTATACGACTTTGCCAGCCGTGACCTTCGGCCCTGAAATGCTCCACCACCTCTGGTGACAAACGAATGGAGGTTTTCACTTTTGCGGGTCTGCGCTGACTGCCCCGCTGGCCAATGGAGCGCTGCAGGGCTTCCGGTAAAGCCTCTCTCAAAGGGCGCATCCGGCTCACGTCATCATCCGTCAACTCCCGCACCTCACCGTCCTCATCCGTCAATGGCGTTTTCATAGCGCCTCACCTACCGCGGGTTGGCTTTTCTCAGGCTGATCACGCGAATGCCGCCCTCAACGGGCGTAAAGCACATCACATGCACACGTGTCCCGATCTTGCCGAGACCGATGAAACGCGTTTCGGGGTAGTCGAAGCGCTGGTCTTCACAGAAGACCGCGTTTTCCCAATCGAAATGTTTCACGGCCGTGAACGGCAAACCACGCTCCCTTGCGTTCCGCTCGCTCTTGCGTGGGTCGAAGTCGATCCTCATGAGCTTATTGTATGGACAAGCTTCCAACCGGACCAGTTCAAGCGGCAATTGACCGGCAAATCCCGTGGTTGAATCGTCCCGCGCCCCGTGCCATGTTGAGGGTCAGACAGCATCACACCGGAGCGCCTTGACCATGACCCTGAGCGAACTGCTGACCCACCTGGATGCACATTCTGGCCTGGGGCTGCTGGATGGCTCGCCCCAGGAGACCCTGGACAAGGCCCTGGATGGTGAACACCGGGGGCCCATCGCCGGGGAGATCGTCAAGGCCCTGGGCGGGGCCGGTGAACGGGATGGGCAGACCCCCATCGACCGGGCCCAGGCGGTGAAGGCACTGGGCCCGCTGCGTCTCAAGTACATGGGAGACGACGCCCCGGTGGAGGGCTTCCGGATGGTGGAGAAGACCATCACGGGGATCGATGAGGCCTTCAATGAGGAGGCCTTGAAGGAGAAGTGATCAGAGCCCCTCTCCCCCTCCGGGGAGAGGGGTTGGGGTGAGGGGCAAACCCAGGCACCCTGCCCACCGCCACCCCTCATCCCCAGCCCTTCTCCCCAAGGGGGGAGAAGGGTGTCCTTCCTCACCCCAGGAACAACCGGTACACCGGATTCTCCGTCTCCTCCCAGTGCATGTACCCCAGCTCCTTCAGGAAACGCCGGAAGCGGGGCTTGTCCCGTGGGGGGACCTGGATGCCCACCAGCACCCGCCCGTAGGCGGCGCCATGGTTGCGGTAATGGAACAGACTGATGTTCCAGTCCTGCCCCATCCGGGATAAGAACCGCATCAACGCCCCCGGCCGCTCCGGGAACTCGAAACGGTAGACGATCTCGTCCCCCACATGACTGGCATGCCCGCCCACCATGTGGCGCAGATGCACCTTGGCCACCTCGTTGCCGCTGAGATCCTCGATGGGATAGCCCTTGGCCCGGAGATCCTCCAGCAAGGCCCAGCCCTCGGGCTCGCCGCCGCTGAGTTGCACCCCCACGAAGATGCAGGCCTCGTCCTGGTCCGCATAGCGGTAGTTGAACTCGGTGATGCCCCGCTTGCCGATGGCCTCGCAAAAGGCCCGGAAACTCCCCGGGCGTTCCGGGATGATGGCGGCAAACAGGGCCTCACGGTGCTCACCCAGTTCCGCCCGCTCCGTCACATGCCGCAGGCGGTCGAAATTGATATTGGCGCCACTGAGCACCGCCGCGTAACGGCCATCACGCACGCCCTCGCGCTCGATATATTTCTTCAGCCCGGCCACCGATAGGGCGCCGGCAGGCTCAGCCATCACCCGGGTGTCGTCGAAGACATCCTTGGTGGCGGCGCAGATCTCGTCGGTGGTCACCAGGATCACCTCGTCCATGTATTCCCGGCAGATCCGGTAGTTCTCCTTGCCGGCCTGTCGCACCGCCACCCCGTCGGCGAAGATGCCCACCTGGTCCAGAGTGATGCGCCGCTTCTTTTCCAGGGCATGATGCATGGAAGGGGCATCTTCCGGCTCCACACCGATCACCTTGATGTCCGGGCGCAGGGCCTTGATGTACACCGCCATCCCCGCCGCCAGGCCGCCACCGCCCACGGGGATGAACACGGCATCCAGGGGGTCGGGGTGCTGGCGCAGCAGCTCCAGGGCCACCGTGCCCTGGCCCGCGATCACGTCCGGGTCGTCGAAGGGGTGGATGAAGGCATACCCATGCTTTTCCATCAGCTCCTGGGTGAGTTGGTAGGCATCATCGTAGGAATCCCCATGCAGGATGGCCTCGCCGCCCAGCGCCCGCACCGCCTCCACCTTGATGGAAGGCGTGGTCTGGGGCATCACGATCACCGCCTTGATGCCCAGGCGTTTCGCCGACAGCGCCACCCCCTGGGCATGGTTGCCGGCCGAGGCGCAGATCACCCCCTTCTCGCGCACCTCCCTGGGGAGATTGACCATCTTGTGATACGCGCCGCGCAGCTTGAAGGAGAAGACCGGTTGCAGGTCTTCGCGCTTGAGCAGAATCTGGTTACCCAGGCGGCGTGTGAGGGTGGGCATGGGGTCCAGCGGCGTTTCGCGCGCCACATCGTAAACCCGGGCTGTGAGGATCTTCTGAAGGTAGGGGTAGGACATCCCATGAAGATACAGTGGCGGGTTCAAGGGCCGCAAGACGAAAGGGGTCGAACAGGGGCATGGTGGCATCCTCGGCCCCAGCCGGGCGCTTCGCGAAGCGCCCCTACAAGGAATCGGGGGTATGGGATACGCCGGCCGGGCGCTTCGCGGGAAGGCTTTCTGCGACGCACGCGGGTGACTCAGGAATCCGTACGGGTCGTTCGCGAACGACCCGCGCGGTGTGTCCGACTGCCAAGATCTGTCGGATGGGTACGATGACATCCTCGGCGCCGGCCGGGCGCTTCGCGAAGCGCCCCTACGAGGAACCAGGGGCATGGGATTCGCCGTTCGGGCGCCTCGCAGGGAAGGCTTTCTGCGACGCACGCAGGTGACTCAGGAATCCGTACGGGTCGTTCGCGAACGACCCGCGCGGTGTGTCCGACTGCCAAGATTTGTCGGATGGGTACGATGACATCCTCGGCCCCAGCCGGGCGCTTCGCGAAGCGCCCCTACGGGATAGCTCCCGCACGCCGGATACTGGCCTATGTTCCCCTCACCTGAGTAGAATGCCCGCATAAAACCAGAGGAGAGGATGGAATCATGAGCAACGCCGACCAACTCAAGAAGGCCGCCGCCGAAGCGGCCATGCAGTATGTGGAAGACGACATGATCGTGGGCGTGGGCACCGGGTCCACCGCCAACCACTTCATCGACCTGCTGGCCGGCATGAAGGCCCGCATCGAGGGCACCGTGGCCTCCTCCGAGGTCAGTGCCGATCGGCTGCGCAAGCATGGCATCCCGGTGATGGACCTGAACAGCGCCGGACAGCTGCCCCTGTACGTGGACGGCGCCGACGAGGCCACCGAGCACCTGCACCTGATCAAGGGCGGCGGTGGCGCCCTCACCCGGGAGAAGATTGCGGCCGCGGCCAGCGAGACCTTCGTCTGCATCGCCGACGAATCCAAGCTGGTGGGCACCCTGGGGGCCTTCCCCCTGCCCGTGGAGGTGATCCCCATGGCCCGCAGCTACGTGGCCCGGGAGATCCTGAAGATGGGCGGACAGCCGGAACTGCGCCAGGGATTCACCACCGACAATGGCAACCTCATCCTGGACATCCACAACCTGCAGATCGCCAACCCGGTGGAACTGGAGGGCCAGTTGAACCAGATCGCCGGCGTGGTCACCGTGGGGATCTTCGCGCGGCGGCCGGCGGATGTGTTGATCCTGAGCGGGAAGGATGGGGTGCGGACGCTGAGGTAAGGCCGGGGCATGGGGAAGGCTTCCTGCGACCCACGCAGGTGACTCAGGAATCCGTACGGGTCGTTCGCGAACGACCCGCGCGGTGTATCCGACTACCAAGATTTGTCGGATGGGCACGATGACATCCTCGGCCCCGGCCCGACCCAGAAGCACACCGGGATGGGGCGGCAGGATTGCGCGAGTGGTTCGCCACCACCCGCTTCCCTGGGGATTAAAGCAGCACCTTCTCGATGCCCCCACTGCGCGCCATCTGGATGAACTCCTGCTGCCACTGTTGCCCCAGCAGGGTGTTGGCCATCTCCACCACGATGTAATCCGTCTCCGTCCCCGTATCCTCACGATAACGGGACAGACCCTGCTGACAGGCAGGACAGGCGGTGAGCATCTTCACGTTGCCGCCCACGGCCACCGGGTCACCGCTGAGCTGGGTGACGCCCTTGTGGATCTCCTCCGCCTTGCGGAAGCGCACCTGGGTGGCCACGTCCGGGCGGCTCACCGCGAAGGTGCCCGCCTCGCCGCAGCAACGGTCCGACAGGGTCACGGGCTGGCCCAGCAGCTTGCCGGCCACCTCGGTGGGCACATAGGTCTTCATGGGGCTGTGACAGGGGTCGTGATACAGGTACTGCACCCCGTCAACGCCCTCCAGTTTCACGCCCTTCTCCATCAGGTACTCATGGATGTCCAGCAGGCGGCAGCCGGGGAAGATGCGCTCGAACTCGTATTTGAGCAACTGATCCATGCAGGTGCCGCAGGAGACCACCACCGTCTTGATGTCCAGGTAGTTCAGGGTGTTGGCCACCCGGTGGAACAGCACCCGGTTCTCGGTGGTGATGGCACGCCCTCGGGCCGTGTCGCCATTGGCCTCCTGGGGATAGCCGCAGCACAGGTACCCCGGGGGCAGCACGGTCTGGGCACCGGTGCGGTAGAGCATGGCCAGGGTGGCCAGGCCCACCTGACTGAACAGGCGCTCGGAGCCGCAGCCGGGGAAATAGAACACCGCCTCGCCGTTCTCCTCCACCTGGGTGGGATCGCGGACGATGGCCACCTGACTCGGGTCTTCCAGCCCCAGCATGGCGCGGGTGGTCTGCTTGGGCAGGCCGGTGGGCAGGGGGTGCCTCACCATGTGGATGACCTGCTCCTGCACGGGCGCCGGACCGGTGGTGGCCGACGGACGTTTGTCCCTATTGAGCAGCCCGAGGCGACGGAACACCTGGTACCCCAGGTGCTGACCGGCAAAGCCCCATTGAGCCAGGGCCTTGCGCATGACCTTCACGGTGGACGGGTCCTTGATGTTCAGGAAGGCCATGGACACCCGCGCCGCCAGGCTGGTCTTGCGCTGGCCGCGATCCTTGAGGATGGCGCGCATCCGGGACGTGACCTGGCCAAAGTCGATGTCCACCGGGCACGGCGTGAGGCACTTGTGGCAGACGGTGCAGTGATCGGCCACATCGTTGAGCTCATCGAAATGCCGGAAGGACAGGCCGCGACGGGTCTGTTCCTCGTACAGGAAGGCCTCGATGATCAACCCCGTGGCCAGGATCTTGTTACGCGGCGAATACAGCAGATTGGCCCGGGGCACATGGGTGTTGCACACGGGCTTGCACTTGCCGCAGCGCAGGCAGTCCTTGATATCGTCGTTCAGGTCGCCCAGCTCGCTCTGCTCCAGGATCAGGGCCTCCTCCTGCACCAGTCGCAGCGACGGCGTGTAGGCGGTGGTCAGGCCGGAACCGGCGCGCAGCTTGCCCCGGTTGAAGCGGTCGTCCGGGTCCACCCGGCGCTTGTACTCGGCGAAGGCCTCCACATCCTCAGGCTCCAGGTACTGCATCTTGGTGAGGCCGATGCCGTGCTCGCCGGAGATGACGCCGCCCAGTTTACGGGCCAGGTCCATCACCTGATCCACGATGCGCTCGGCCTCGTGCATCATGGCGTAGTCATTGGAGTTGACCGGGATATTCGTGTGCACGTTGCCATCGCCGGCGTGCATGTGCAGGGCCACGAACAGGCGACTGGTGAGCACCCGGTCGTGGATCTGCTGGATGTTCTGGCGCACCGGATCCAGATCGCGGCCATCGAAGATCTCGTACAGCGGATCCTCGATCTCGCGCCGATAGGAGATCACCAGGCTGCGCCGCAGGATGAGCTGGATCAGCCGGTCGCCCGGGCGCAGATCCCCCCGGGCCTTGTCATCCAGCAGGGCATCGTGTTCGCGGGCGTCGGATTCCAGATTGTCACGGATGGCGCGCCAGCGATCACGCACGGCGGTCACCTGATCCTCGGCGGCCCGGCGGCGCTTCTCGAACCAGTGGCGGGCCTCGTCGTTGTCCAGCCCCAGCTTGTCCACCAGGGCCTTGTGGCCCTTGGCCAGGCAGGCCAGGATCTCATCGGCCATGCGCAGCTTGTTGGCCATGGACTGCTGGATGTTGATGCGCTCGATGCCCTCGCTGTACTCACCCAGGCCGTCCAGGGGAATGACCACGTCCTCGTTGATCTTGAAGGCATT
The DNA here is from genome assembly GCF_022227565.1 of Ectothiorhodospira sp. 9100. NCBI lineage: Bacteria > Pseudomonadati > Pseudomonadota > Gammaproteobacteria > Chromatiales > Ectothiorhodospiraceae > Ectothiorhodospira > Ectothiorhodospira sp. 9100. The sequence goes on along the minus strand of NZ_JAJNAN010000043.1, from coordinate 17,568 downwards.
GGTGTGGGCGGCGATGGCCGCGGTGCGGGAGCGGTCGGCCCAGAAGCGCAGACGGGCCTCGGGGCTGATGGCGATGAAGCCATCCCCATTACGGGCATTGGCCAGGCGCACCATGCGCGAGGCGGCCTCCGCCACGGCCTTTTCATCCTCGGAGGCCAGGTCGGCCACCAGCAGCATCTTGGGGCGTTCGCGGCGGGCGCCCTTGGGGGTGTAGCGCACGGCGCGCACATAGCGCTCGTCCAGGTGCTCAAGGCCCGCCAGCTGCACCTTGGGGTCGGCCTCCAGGGCATCCTTGATCTCGACGATGGCGGGCACCGCTTCGTGCAGGTCGGTGCCATAGAACTCCAGGCACACGGTGCGCATGTGGGAAGCCATCTGATGCACCACGAACACCGCCGAGGTGATCAGCCCATCGCAGCCTTCCTTCTGCACTCCGGGCAGGTTCTGCAGGCGCTTATCGGTGACATCCTTGCCCAACCCTTCCTTGCGGCAGGCCTGGCCGGGGAAGGACAGGACCTCGGGTTCACCCTCCAGGGTGCGTCCATCGGCCTGGTAGCGACTGATGCGGAAGGTCACCTCTGCCTGATCGTGGATCTTGCCCAGGTTGTGACTGATGCGTTCCACCTCCACCCAGCGGGCGTCGGGGGTGACCATGCGCCAGGAGACCAGGTTGTCCAGGGCCGTCCCCCAGAGCACGGCCTTCTTGCCGCCGGCGTTCATGGCGATATTGCCGCCGATGGTGGAGGCATCCTGGGAGGTGGGGTCCACAGCGAACACATGGCCGCCGCGGGACGCGGATTCCGCCACCCGGCGGGTGACCACACCGGCCTCGGCACGCACCGTGGCCACGGGCTCATCCAGCCCGGGCAGGCGCTTGAATTCCACCTCACCCACGGCATCCAGCTTTTCGGTGTTGATCACCGCCGCATCGTCGGTGAGGGGCACGGCGCCGCCGGTATAGCCGGTGCCGCCCCCACGGGGGATCACGGTCAGCCCCAGCTCCAGGCAGGCCGCCACAAGCGCGGCCATCTCCTCCTCGGAGTCGGGATTCACCACCACAAAGGGCAGCTCCACACGCCAGTCGGTGGCATCGGTCACATGGGATACCCGGGCCAGGCCGTCGAACTGGATGTTGTCCTTGCGGGTGTGCTTCATCAAACGCCGGCGCACCCGGGCGCGCAGTTCGCGCTGCGCCGGGAACCAGGCCTCGAACCGGCGCACGGCTTGACGGGCCTCTTCGGCCAGGGCAAGGGCGCGCTCGTTGCCCTGGGCCCGGGCGATGATCTGATCCACCCGATGATCCATGGCACCCACCAGGTTGGCCAGGCGCTTGCGGTCGGCCATCAGGTCGTCCTGGATATAGGGGTTGCGGGTGACCACCCACATGTCCCCCAGGACTTCAAACAGCATGCGGGCGGAGACGCCGGTGCGCCTTTCACCGCGCAATTCATTGAGCACATCCCACATGGGCTGCCCGAGAAAACGAAGGACGATCTCGCGATCGGAATAGGATGTGTAGTTGTAGGGAATCTCGCGAATGCGGGTGGTTGAGGTCATGGATGCGGGGAGGGGATTGCGGAGAGAACTGAGCAGAGTAGCAGGGAGGAGCCGGGGGTGACAAGCAGAGGCCAGCGCCGGCCAGGGCCATCTCGGCAACCCCAATCCACGTACGGGTCGTTCGCGAACGACCCCCGGGGGGGTGGATCATGTGGGTGGCCTGACGGGTGGGGTTGGGTGGCATCGTTGGCGGTGGCCGGGCGCTTCGCGAAGCGCCCCTACGGGGAATGGGGGGATAGGGGGGGGGATTGCTACAACCCCAAGCCAAGTACGGGTCGTTCGCGAACGACCCTGGCGGGGTGGCTCACGTCGATGGCCTGCCGGATGGGCAGGGTGGCATCGTTGGCGGCGGCCGGGCGCTTCTCGAAGCGCCCCTACGGGGAATGGGGGGGATGGGGGATTAGTTAGGGGAGAGAACCACGGGGACAGCAAAAAAAGAGCGCGACAGGGGGGAACCCTGCCACGCTCTGAGTGCTTCTTGCATCCCGCCGGCAAGCGGCGGGTATGCGGGTCGGCTAGTAGGACCGACTTCTTAGAAGTTGTGGGTCACGCCGACCTGGAAGCCGGAGACGTCTTCACCAGCCACGTCAACGCCCACGCCCTTGCCCTTGCCGGAACCCACGAAGCCGTAGTCAGCGGCGTCATCGTTACTGACCGTGGCGTAAGTGGCATACATACCGGTGCGGCGGCTGAAGTCATAGCCGGCACCCAGGGCGAACATCTGCGCGGCAGAGTCGTCAACATCACTGTCACCGGCAGCAGTGTAGGAACCCATCAGGTAGGCCTGGCCCAACTGGTATTTGGCACCCAAGTGGAAGGCATCCCGATCACCGAAGGTGCTCGTGCCGGAGTCGATGTTTTCGTACATGGCGGCCAGGGTGAGATCCTGGATCTTGTAAGTGCCGCCCACCTTCCAGGCCTCGGCGTCTTCAATGGTCCCACCATTGGCTGGATCAAACGAAGCCCGATTCAGGCGCTCGTAGGCCACTGCCACATACATCGGGCCTTCGCTAAACGTTGCAGCCACGGAGCCAGCACTCTGATCGTTGGCATCGACGTCACTCTGAGCGATGCCGTCAAAGGTACGGTTCGTGGCTGAGGGGCGGTCATCACCACGGTCCGTGGTGTAGGAGGCCATCACCTTCATGCCATTGAAGTCGGGGCTCATGAATACCACGGTATTGTCCAGACGACGATAGAATGTGGGATCAATCGGCCCTGCGGTCCCGCCCATACGGCTGGTCACATGGTTGATGTCACCCAGGGTGTCGGCGAAGAAGTTCAGGGGCAGCGTGGCCATCTTGTAGGGGGTGTCGTGCTTACCCAGGCGCAGCTCACCGAAATCACCGGCCAGACCCAGGAAGGTGTTGCGAGCGGTCAGGTCAGAATTGCCGAAGGTCTGGTTGTCGCTGTACAGGCCAGCCTCAATCTGGAAGACACCGCGCAGTCCGGCAAAGCCCAGGTCCTCGGACCCCCGCACGCCCAGGCGGGAGGAGTTGGAGGCCAGCTGGCCGGAGGAGTCTTCACCATTGTCCACGGCGTCCAGGGACACGTTCATACGGCCGTAGAGGGTAGTGGCGTCCGCGAGGGCGGCGGCGGGCAGGGCCACGGCGCCGGCCACGGCTAATGCAAAAACGGATCTTTTCATATCAATCTCCTTGATTGTGAGGCAGTCGGAAAGGTGATGAATGCGTGATTCAGTGACAGTATCGAGCCTGACCACCTGAGGCTAGCCTATCCCCCAGAGTCATGCCATCCCCCGACTTGCCACCCAACAAAAAGAGCGCCAGACACACTGGCCTCGGCGCTCTCAGGTTAGATGGGCTGCCACACAGGGTGACAGTCCATCCAGCAGTGCTTTGTGACCGACTTCTTAGAAGTTGTGGGTCACGCCGACCTGGAAGCCGGAGACGTCTTCGGTAGCGTTGTTCGAAATTGCGGGGGCGACAGGCTTGCCCTTGCCACCACCGAAGCCATAACCGGCATTGTCATCATTGCTCACCTGGGCGTAGGTGGCATACATGCCGGTGCGCTTGGTGAAGTCGTAGCCAGCGCCCAGGGCCCACATATCGGCCGCAGTGTTGTCCTCATCGTTGTCATCGGCACTGGTGAAGGATCCCATCACATAGGCCTGACCCAACTGGTACTTGGCGCCCAGATGGAAGAGGTCGCGATCACCCAAGCCTTCGACATCGGAATCGATATTCTCGAACATCGCTGCCAGGGTCAGATCCTGGATCTGGTAGGTGCCACCGACTTTCCAGGCGGTTCCGTCAGCGTAGTTGGGATCGTTCTCGTCGAAATTCTGGTCCAACCACTCGTTGCGCTGCTCAAAGGCGACGGTAACAAACATCGGGCCTTGCTCAAAGGTAGCAGCCAGAGACATGCTATCCTGATCGTTTGCGCGCTCACCAGGGCGATCGCTGATACGATCAGTGGTGTAATGACCCATGAACTGCAGGCCATCAAAGTTGGGGCTCATGTAAACGATCGTATTGTCTTCACGGCTGTAGAAGTTTGCACCGAAAGTTGTGCCATCTACACCAGTAATACTAGGATCGTTTTGAACATTGAACTGCCCGGCAAGGGCGTGCATATCACCCAGCGTATCGGCAAAGAAGTTCAGGCGCAGGGTAGCCATCTTGTAGGCGGTGTCATGCTTGCCCAGGCGCAGTTCACCGAAGTCACCGGCCAGACCCAGGAAGGTGTTGCGGCCAGTCAGGTCGCTGCCGTTAAACGTTCTGGACTGATCATTGCCCCCATTCAGGCGTGCCTCAATCTGATAAACACCCTTCAGACCGGCGAAACCCAGATCTTCCGAACCACGCACACCCAGGCGGGAGGAGTTGGAGGCCAGCTGACCGGAGGATTCCTGGCCATCATCCACGGCGTCCAGGGACACGTTCATGCGGCCATACAGGGCGGTGTCGGCGGCAGCAACGGCGGGCACGACCACGGCGGCGGCGACTGCGAATGCAAGTACGGTTTTTTTCATAGTAATGAATCCTCTGCAGGGAGTTCTTATGTGTTTGTCTGAACTTGTCAGTCACACACAACACTGCAGGAGCCGTGCCAACCGCTAAGTGACTGATTTGCGTGTTGCAAATTCACCACTACACGACAGAAAACTGACAAAGACATGACGTTGTCATGTCTTTTTGGGCGTGTGGTAAGAATGTAACACCTCGCAGGTGGGCCTAACGGCGCTCCTGCGTCACGTCGAAGAGGGTCTCCTGACGCTGCAGCATGGCACCGCCATCCCGGGTGAGGGGTCGCCAGGCAATATCGGCGCGGTCCCGGCTGGAGCGGGTGAAGAAGCTGTCGAAGGGGAAGGACAGGTAGATCCCCTTGTCGAAACTGCCCTCGCCGAAGTCATCCCGGGCCTCCGTCTCGGTGGCCCAGGCCCCCATGCGCACCCCTGAGGCAAACTCCCGGGACAGGTCCACGGTCACGCCCCAATCCTCCGCCAGGTAGCGTCCGGCACTCACCCGGGCATGGATGTCCTGAAGGCCCGTGTCCCAGTAGGTGGTGAGATGCCCGGTCCAGGCCTCGTAATCCCGCAGTTGGAAGTCTCGTGCAAAACCACGCTGGCGCACCCGGTTCACATCCAGGCCCACGGCCAGGGGGCTGCCCAGGGGGCGATATAGGATTTCGCCCCCCACCCCGGCATACATGCTCTCCAGCAGACCGCCGTAGCCCATCACGTACCAGTCCTGCCCCAGGCGACCGGTCTGGTTGAGTTGCAGCACACCGATGGCGGTGCGGCTTTCCGAGAGATAATCACCGATGTAGGTTCGCACCCGGGGCAGGTCGGACTCGGCAATGTACTCGTACTTATCCAGGTTATCGGCCAGGGTCAGGCCCAGCGCACCGGTCACCCAGGTGGAAGGGCGGAACTGGTACTCCATATCCAGGCTGAGAAAGACCTGATAGAGATAGCCATCCGGGCCACCGAAGTTCTGCTCGATGCCGGGGCGCAGGGCACTGGAGAACCCGCCGCGCCCACTGCGGTGCAGGCGCTCGCCGGATACGGCCGGCGGCGGGTCAACGACCTGGCGGTCCTCAAGATACGGCGCCTCTTCGTACACGGAGCGGGCGGCTGCCACGAACAGGGCGCGATCGTGACGGGTTTCCCGCACCGCCACGCCCCGCTCCTGCCAGCGGTAGGTGAAGGTATCAATCCCTGCCGGGAGATGATGATGCAGCAGGCGGTTGGCCCGCGCCTCACTCTCGCGCAGATCCCTGAAACGCTGGGGCCGGGCCGTGACGATGATCTCGTCCCCATCACGATGGATGTCCTGCACCACGAGCCCCGCATTGTCGTTCAGGGCACCCACCAGGGGCTGCCACTGTGCAGGGATCTCGGCGGCAGGCTGTCCCACGTCGGCCGGGGGCGGATCCTCCTTCACCTGAGTGAGTTCGGCCAGGTTGGCCCCCAGGGAGAGCCCCACCATGCCGGTGTTGCCCCGCTGCCAGCCCACCGTGAGCGCCATATGATCATTCAGGCGCCAGCGGGCGCCCAGGTTGAAGCGGGAATCCTGATCCTGCTGATTCTCCTGGGGTTCGCTCTGGTAATCGTTGCCCTCGTATTCCACCATGAGTTGCAGGGGCTCAAGGGGTGTCTGGTACTCCACGCCCCCGAACACGGCGGCCGGGCCACGAAACATGGCCGACAAGGCAGGCTCGCCACCATCGCTGCCGCCCGCGCGCCCCGGGCGGTCCTCGTAGCGCTCACCGAACACCCGGGCGGGGCTGCCCAGGTCGTCCTGCCCCCCCAGGTACCCCCAGCCCACCCCCAGGGAAAAGTCGAAGTCGTTCCAGCGCTTGCTGGCCACCAGGTATTCGGCGCCAAACAGGGTGGTGCCGCCCAGATCGCGGAACCCCACGGCCACCTGGGGTCGATAGCGATTCTCCTGCAGCAGACGCAGCTTGAGGTCGCCACTCTTGTCGATCAGATCCCGGTCCTCGGCCACGGTGCCGTAGGGGCGATTCTCCACCTGGGTATAGCTCAGCCCCAACTCCACCCAATCCAGGGGCTGCAGGAAGAGGTTGTAACGGCGGTAGGGTTCAGTGCGGCTGATGCTGAAATCCAGTCGGCCGACCTCCATCATGCGGGCGGTGGGTGTCTGCATCAGGCCCACGCCCCCAAAATCGCTCTGCCCCTCACCGGTGCCTGCCCGCACCTGATGCGGTACCACGGCCAGCGCGACCAGCGCGACCAGCAGCAGTGGGACGGGCGGACACGCGCCCATGCGCTTTGAATCATCGATCATGGTTTTCAGTCCCTGACCTGAATTGACAGAACCGTGCACTGATCACCGGGCAACCGCGTGCCCAGATAGGCGGGGAGATGCTCGTTGAGCCAGACCCCGTCGGGGTCCTCACCTGGCCACTCAAGGACGAGCCTGGCCCCGGGGGGCAGCGGGGCGTCCTCCCGGTTCCAGGCGGCCACGCCAAGGCGTCGGACCTGCCCCCGGGTATCCACCAGGGCGGCGTTGTCCACACGGCGCCGGGCTGCTGCCGGCAAGGCCCGGACAACGCTGCTCACGCTCATGCCCGGCTCCCAGGGCACACGTTCAACCCCCTCAAGTGTCCATAGCTCCACCCAGGTGGGTGGGGTGCAGTGACCATAGTGGCGGATGAGATTCAGGGACGGGTCATGGCGCGGGGCCGCCAGCAGGCCGGCGGGGTCGGCCCAACCATGGGAACGACCCGGCTGGTCGACCTGCACCTGCAGTTGACCCCGCCAGGCGGCGGGGGTGCCTTCGGGCACTCGCGGCCCCTGCCCCGTACCCACCCGCGCCTCCAGTCGCTGCAAGCGCTCAAGGAGTTCCCGTGCCTGATCCTGCTGGGCTGGCTCATCCCGATGAAGCTGGAAAAAGGCATAACCGGGATGCTCGGGTGCCTCACCGCTGGCGAGCCATTGCTGGCTCAGGGTCGGGGAAGCGGCAGCGGCAGGCCATGCGCCCAGGCCGGCAACCGCCGCGACCATCCAGATCAGAGGTGTACGTGCAAGGAGCGACATGGGGCAATCCTGGAGCAGGCGCTTGGGGGCATGCGTGCGGTCATGGGTTGGGGCGGTGTCAGGGGGCGTCCTTTGGGGGGGCATCAGCATTCGGGGTAGCCGACCACCAGGGACGTGCCACTTGCCAGTTCAGGGCGGGGCCACCCGGCCACTGACGGGTTTCACCGGCCCATACGCGCTGGCTGTCCGGTGAGAGATGAAAGACATTCACTTGCCTGCCGAATCCTTCCCAGCGGATGGTTTCCTCACAGCGCCGCAGTTCCAACGTGCGCAGGGGCAATTCCACGGATGCGGGGGCGGCGCATGCCCAGTGGGCCTCACCCACCGCCACATGCTCCTGGTCCTGGGGGTCGACCCAATGGGCTCGTACGCGATAGGTGTCTGCATCGCTCTGAGGCGTGGGCGGGCCATTCTCCAGCCGTTCCAGGCTGAGCAAGCGCCCCTCAAGTCCGGCCGTGGCAAACGGGCGGCCATCACGAAACTGGAAGGTGACCCGGTTGCTGGACTGCCAATAGGTGTATTCCGGGTCATCCCCCTGGATATAGGCCAGCACCACAAGGGCGGAACTGTGGCCGGCGGTGAGTTCCATGGAGGCATAGGGCAAGTCAGCGGCGCGCCCGGAGAAGTCGGGGGTGCTCCCAAGAAGGGAAGCCATCGTCTCGGCAACCGGATTGACCGCCGAGCCGGTGGCACATCCTCCCGTGATGCCCCCCACCAAAGCCATGAGGGGCAGCCAGGCCCACCCTGCCCCGGGCCCAGACACGCTCAAGGCCGCCCGGAGGCGGCCTTGAGCGGCGTTCATGTTGCCGTACTGCACTTACTCGGTACCGGTTCCCGTGGTGGTGCCCGAGGAGCTACCACTGCTGGAAGAGGCGGCGGCGACAACGCCCACCACGGCCACCCCCGTGACGATGGCGCCCGTGGTCACGGCGGTGGCGGCGCCTGCAGCACCGGCACCGGCGGCCGTACCGGTTCCAGCGGTCGCACCCGCTTCACCCCCGGTGGTCTGGGCAAAGGCCAGCGGGGATACCGCCAGCATGGCTGCACTCAGGGCGATTGCTGCGTACTTGCTGCTCATGTTTCTACCTCCTTGCCACTCGATAGTCGAGTGTTCTTGATGGGTCGTGGGTATCAACCCACGGGCGATGCGTTGAGGATGCACGCGTCAAACAATACCGCACGAGGGGGTTGCTCACAAGCACCATCCCCCACCCCGGCACGGAACCGGATCACGCTGATGTCAGGCGGAAGAAGATGTCTCCACGGGTGCGCTCCGTGCGCGCGCGGAACGCACCATCTGGCGCACAAACACGGCAAAGACGCCGATCATCCCGCCCAGCACCACGGCAAGCACCGCAATCAGTTTGCGATTGGGCGCACTGGGCATATCCGGCATCATGGGCGGGTCGATGGTGCGAAACACATACTCGCCACGCACGTTGGCCAGCATCATGGTCTGCATTTCCTCTTCGATGAGCTGATAGAACACTTGCCGCATGCCGGCTGCGGAGGTTTCGTCAATCTTGGCCTCCAGATAGGCGATGGTCTGCTCGGCCTCGGTCACGGCCTTATCACGCATGTAATCATTGATGTCCCGCACCAGCCAGGCCACCCAGTCCCGCGTCAACTCGGGCACCTGATGGGTGATGGAGATGCGTAGCAGGCCATCATCGGTGCTCGAGACATTGAGCATGTTGTTCAGTTTGCGATACGCCTCCCATGGCGTGGGCGCCACAGGCTCTTCTTCCCCCAGCCATTGCCCGGTTTCCGGGTTGTAGCGGGACCGATCGATGGTCCAGGTGCCGTCTTCCCGGTTGTATTCCTCCACGGCAAACAGCGGCACCAGCAGGTCGTGGCGCCGGATGAAGTCGATGAGAAAGGCTCGGGATTTGAGGGTTTCCATGGCGATCTTGGCCTCCTGCCCTCCTCCACCGCCCATGCGGACTCCGGCCAACGAGGCCAGCCCCCCCAGACGGCCACTGATATCGGCGCCCCCCTCCTCCTGGGAGGGGGCCAGCAGCGCTTCTGACTGATACTGGTGGGGCTGCATCAGGGCATAGGCCACTCCACCGGCACCAAACAGGAAGACAGAAAGGATGATCCACCACTTGCCTTCCCAGATGACCCCGATGAGTTCCAGCAGATCAATCTCATCGTCACCATGGACCGCCGATTGCCCCCCCGCACGGGGAGGCGTTGAAACCGGCTGTGCGGATTGTTCATTCATGTTCATACCCCGGGATTCAGCGGATCAGAAACTGTTGATGGCGGCAGCGCCGAGAGCGAGCTGATAGAACACCTGGCTCACACCGCTCCACAACTGCAACTGATCGACCCGGTCCACCTTCAGGGGCACGACGATAGTATCGCCCGGCTGCAACCTGCGACTGGCGCCCTCGTACCAGGCGGAACGCCGCGGCAACCAGACCGAGCCATTGGCCTGGACCACGTAGACCCGCGAGTCATCGGCCTCGCCAGTGGTGCCACCACTGCGTTCCAGATAATCATCCACGGTCAAACCAGTCTCGTGCAGGTGACTGGTGGCAAACTGCACCTCGCCGAACACGCTCACCGACTGGGGTTGAGGCGGCACGCGCAATTCATCCCCGTCCTGCAGGACGATCCTCTGGGCTGATCTTCCCTCAAGGATGGCGGGCAGGTCGATGACCATGCGCCCCAGGGGTTCGGCCCGTTCAACGGCAGCCAACAACGACTCCAGTTGCCCCACCACCTGGGCGTTTTCCCCGGCGGCCTCCTGGTCCAGCGTGAGGCCGATCAGGTCCCGACGCAGGCGTTGCTGCGCATCATCAAGACGCTCCCGTTCCATTTCGCGCAGTTGTTCCCGGGAAAAGATGGCACCTGACGGATAGGCCACGTCCCGCAGACCCCCGGCTCGTTCCAGCAACTCACCCAGGGTTTCGCCACGCCGGACGGTGTACTCGCCCGGGAACCGCACTTCACCATCCAGGGTCACCGTGATGCGCTGGCCATATTCGGGCACATGCTTGATCAAAAGCCGATCCCGGCCTTGCAGGTCGGGGCCTTGCCCACTCCCCCGCAGCGCCTCTTCCAGCGATACCGGAATGATGCGCGTGTGGGCCTCCCCCGATTCGGTGCGCTGGAATCGGGCAATCTCGGCCTTGAGGATGTGAGCCGAGTCCAGGAGTCCGCCAGCGGCGGTGATCAGGTCCTTGAGGGTACCGTCGGCCGGCAGGGGATAATCACCGGGGAATCGCACGGCGCCGCCCACGGTGATGACGCGAAGCGGATCGCCGGGTCGTGACTGACGCTCAAGCCGCTCGATGACATCCTCAAGCATGACGGGCCTGGCAGTCATATTCTCCAGGCGCTGCTCTTCCTGGTGATGGGCGGAGAAGATCAGCACGCGATCCAGATCCTCAAGGCGTGGATCCCGGTCACTGCCGGGGCGGTGGATGGCGTCGCCGGGACTGAACTGATACACCTCGATGCGGCGACGAGGATCGATTTCACGCACGATCAATCCGTAGTCCAGGTCGGCATCCGGATCCAGGTCGTGGCTGAGTGAGCCGATCAGGTCGCTGACCCTGAGCCCTGGCTCCCAGCGATAGGATCCCGGCCGCACCACGGCACCCTTGATGGAGACAAACCCTTCCACCAGGTCATTGATGGAACCCACCCGCACCAGATCGCCATTATTGACCGCTGTGCGGGCGCCATTGGACGTTGCCATGTTCACGTCAATCACGTTGCGCTGGCGCCTTTCGGTAACTCTCATCACCTGGGTAAAACGTGGACTGGCATCGGGGGTAAATCCTCCGGCCAGCCTGACCAGGCTCTCCAGACTCTGTCGCCCGTCGAGTTCGTACACCGCAGGTCGGCGCACCTCTCCACGGATGCCGGCCGTGGGGCCCACGGGCGGCACGAAGATCACGTCACCGGGCTGCAGGCGCAGGTCGCCACTGGTGTCACCGCGCAGCAGAAGATCGTAGAGGTCCAGATCCCCGATCACCTCACCACGTCGCTTGAGCTGGATGTTGCGCAAGGAACCGGTGTGTTGCACACCGCCCGAAACCATCAGCGCATTGGTGATGGTGGAGAGGGAACTGACGGTGTAGGCACCGGGGTTGCGCGCCTCACCCAGCACGAATACCTGGATGCTGCGCAATTCGCCCAGTCCCACGTGGGATTGAGCGCCGATAAAGGTTTCCTGGATGATGGACTGCAATTGCGACCTGACGTTGTCGAAACTCTGCCCAGCCACCGGGACAGGGCCCACATTGGGCATGTCGATGCTGCCGTCCCGGCTCACCGGTAATTCCATCTGCCGGTTTTCATTGCCCCACATCTGAATTCGAAGGACGTCACCGGGGCCCAGGGTGTACTCCGAAGGGACGGGGATCTGGGTCGCTGGCGCGAAGGTGGTGGGCCGGCCGGCAAAGAGGTCATACCCGAAGGGCTTGAGGCCATCGTAAAGCCTCTCGGCTTGTTCACCGAGGCCGTCAGGGTCCTGGATCGGCTGCACGAGGTCCTGCGCGTCGGCGGTTTGTGACCGCCCGGTGTCTTGCCTGTCGGCGGTTTGCGACCGCTCCACCCTGGAGCCATTGGACGAATAATCGTCGAGATCCACCCCGTGCTCACGGGCCAGGGCCTCCTGCTGTGACCGGGGCAGACTCCGGAACTGCTCAACCTGCTGCTGGGACACTCCGGGCGGGAGGCCCTGAGCAAGCACCTGATTGGACAGGACAGCCGCCGGGGCGATGATGACCAGCACCAGCAGCCAGTAGGTGATTTTTCGTGTGTAGCCCATCTGTCTCTCTATCCATTAAAAGCGATAACGCCACCGCCCGGCCCATTGCCAGCGGTCTTCGTCCTGGTCCAGGGTGCTGAATGCGTGATCCCGCCATTCGCCCCGCAGTTCGAGCCAGCCCCCGAGTGCCGTACGCTGATAACCGATGCTGGCCGCCCAGAACTGCGTCTCCGCATCCGCCACGGCGTAAGGGATTGGCGCATCGATCAATCGTGAGTCCAGCCGTCCACCCCGATTCAGTTCGGCGCGGGTCAATGATCCGCTCAGGTGATGACCATTGCGGAAGAAATGGTGTAGCCCGAGTGTCACGGCCAGGGCATCACCATCAAAACTTGTGGCCAGATCGCGGCCATTGTAGCGGTATCCGCTGGCGTAGGTGTCGTGTTCATCCCTTGCCGTTTCCACGGCCTCCAGGAACCATTGCTGGTCTGCTCCCCACCAGGGCGTGGTCCAATCCAGACCCAGAAGATGGCTGTGGCGGGAAGAAAATCCGTGGCCATCATCCACCACGCTGGTCTGGGCGTAAACACCTGCCGTGCGGCCACCCAGGGCGAAGCCGTAGCGCATATCCAGCGCCAGGAGGTCCCGTGCGGCGTCATCGTCCTCTTGATCCCGAAACCAGGCATCCCCCAGGCCGGACAGCCCGCCCGATTGGCCGTCCCCACCCCACAATACGGTTCGGCTCGCGCCGATTTCCAGCCCCTGAATCGGCATCATGGTGAGCCGCATGCCACTTAACTGAGTCCCGGACACCTCGCGGTCATCATCCAGCTCCCCCGTGAAGCCCGTCAGCTGCCAGGGTCCCATCCAGGAGAGCCCAGGCCATTGGGAGGGTTCGGTCGTTTGGCGCTGGAACCATGCACCCATCACGGGACGGGCATTGGTGGAGAGTACCAGGCTCGATTGCCAGCCGGGCCCCCACCAGCGATCGATGGAGCCGCCCCCCAGCACCCAGCCGCCAATGCGTCCCGCCAGGTAGCTCCCATCGAAGCGTAGTTCAAAACCTTCCACAGGATCATCGGCATAGGTCAGATCCAGGGCCGCAGCGAAGCGATCTCCTTGCCAGTGCCTGTCCACGCCCAGTTCTGCCTGCTCACGCGGGAGCGCGGCAAAACCGCGTAGCAACGGCGCCTGGGTAGCCCCCCCCAATACGGCTTCGGATGACCATGCACGACGGGTGGCGCGATTGAGTTCAAACTGGACATAGGAGCGCTGGTGAAATACATCGACCTCTGCTCCCGTCCGTCCGGGTGTCAGCCGCACGGCCTGTGCCACATCGGACCAGGGAACAGGCCAGGTGCTCGTCAATAGGGGGGAATGGCCGGCGTCCGACATCCTTTGCAGGCTGTGTCGCATCCGCACATCACCGGGATCAATCCATGGGGATGCCTGGGCTGGCGATGAGGCCGCCACTCCGGCGAGCATGATGACGAGGAACCCGCGGAGGCCACATGGAAGCGGTGAAGACGCCTTGAGCGATTTCACATCAAAAGCCAATGGTATGGGTTCCAGTCGACAAGAAAGTCACTTTGAGGCAGGTCCATGACATGACGGCCCGACTCGCCGGGGGTGATACTCGATGGGCCGTGACATTACCCCATCCAATGGATCGCGGCAAACCCGCCAGGCCCTCGGACGCGAGCATTCAAGGGCCCGAACTCAGACGCTGCAGGTGACGATACAAGGTGCGTTCACTCACCCCCAGGCGCTGAGCGGCCTCGGAACGATGGCCATCGCTGGCCTCCAGGGCGGCACGAATGCGTTCGCGGGTGAGACCATTGCGGGTGCGGCGAGGTGGCGGGAAAGGCAAGGCATCCGCGCCAGAGGGAACATCGAACGCGTCCTGGGTCGATGGCACAGCGGGGCCTTGACGGGACTGAAAGGCAATGTGTTCGGGGAGCACCGGCCCGGATCCGGCCAGTATTGCCGCGCGACTGATGATGTTCTTAAGTTCGCGGACATTGCCGGGAAACTGATAATCGGTGAGCAGTTCCGCCACGGAGCGGGCCAGAGGCAGCTGGTGGGCGCCACCCGCCTCTTCCAGGAAGTGTTCGGCCAGGGCGATGATATCCTCACGGCGCTCCCGCAACGGCGGGATGTCCACGGGAAAGGCGGCCAGACGGTAGTAGAGGTCTTCGCGGAACTCGCCCCGAGCCACCATGGCCCCAAGATCCCGGTGGGTGGCGGCCACCACGCGGGCGTCCACGTCGATATAGTCGGTTCCCCCCACGCGGCGGATGCGGGATGCCTCCAGGGCCCGCAGCAGCTTGCTCTGCATGGCCAGGGGCATCTCCCCCACCTCGTCGATGAAGAGCGTCCCCCCCTGGGCCGCCTCGAACAGGCCGATCTTGCGCCGGTCGGCGCCGGTGAATGCCCCCTTTTCATAGCCGAACAGTTCGGCCTCGATCAGTTGTTCGCCCAGGGCCGAGCAGTCCACCACCACCAGGGGGCCGTCGGCCCGCTCCGAGCAGCGGTGCAGGTGCTCTGCCACCCGCTCCTTGCCGACCCCACTCTCCCCCAGCAGGAGCACGGTGGCACTGGTGGGGGCCACACGCTCCACCACGTGCATGAGTCTGGCCATGGCCTGGGAGCGACCCACAACCCGTGCTGGCATCTTCTCCTTGTGTGCCTGCGTTCCGTTTTCTGCCTGGAGTTGCAGGCCCACCAGGCCCTCGGCATCGCCTGCCACGCGGCTCATCCGGATCTTCAATGGGCGGGACCGTCCCTGATGGTTGCGGGCCTCCACCCTTTGCTCGGTGACCTGCCCAGCCCCGGACTGGAGCGTCAGCGGGCAGGCGTCGCCGCCGGGGCAGGGGCCAGGCCGGCCAAAGAGCAACTCCTGGCAGCCCTGCCCCATCAGCATGCCCCGGGTCTGGGAGAGCAGCCGGGCGGCGGCCTGGTTGGCCGCCACCACACGGTGGGCGCTATCCAGGATGAGAAAGGGTTCGGGAATGAGTTCGATCACCTGCTCCCCGTCCGGGTGAACCAGCGGCGGCGGTGACTGATGCAGTGAAAACATGCGACCCGAGGATGCGGGTGGTTTCACGGGTGGGGTCATGGGCGAAACGATAGCAATCCGGGGGCGGGGGGACAACTGGGAAACAGAAAGGAAAGAAAAGGGGACACCTTTTTGTGGGAGCCGGCCTGCCGGCGATGCGCTGCGACAGCAGCGCCTGGGCCAAGCTATGTGCCCACCGCTTTCGCGGGCGAGGCCCGCTCCCACCGTGATCCTTCCAGGTTCGAACCCTGGTGACACCTCAAACGGATATGCACAAGAAAGGCCCCACGAGGGGGCCTTTCTTGTGCATATGGCTGGGGGACCAGGATTCGAACCTGGGTTGACGGAGTCAGAGTCCGTAGTCCTACCGCTAGACGATCCCCCAAGGGATGGCTTTAACGCTACAGGATCGGCACTTGACAATTCAAGTGCCGATCCTGGGCAGCAACAGAAAAGCTTAGCGCTTGCTGTACTGCGTGGCGCGGCGGGCCTTGCGCAGGCCGACCTTCTTACGCTCAACCTCACGGGCGTCGCGGGTGAGGTAGCCGAACTCGCGCATCTTGCCGCGCAGGTTTTCGTCGTATTCCACCAAGGCGCGGGCAATGCCCAGGCGGATGGCGCCAGCCTGACCGTTGGCGCCGCCACCGGCGACCGTGGCCACCACGTCGAAGCGATTCAGGTTCTCGGTGACTTCCAGCGGCTGGCGAACCACCATGCGGGAGGTTTCGCGGCCGAAGAACTCTTCCAGCGGCTTCTTGTTGACGACGATGTCACCGTTGCCCGGGCGCAGGAAGACACGCGCAGAGGCCTCTTTGCGGCGTCCGGTTCCGTAGTTCTGGGTTGTTGCCATGGCTTGACCTGCTCTGTGTGCTGTCCGGCGCCGCAACGGGGCGGCGCACGGGTAATGTGATTCAGATATCCAGCGGCTGCGGCTGCTGGGCGGTGTGGCGATGTTCGCTGCCGCCGTAGACCTTCAGCTTCTTGAACATGGCCCGACCCAGAGGGTTCTTGGGCAGCATGCCCTTCACGGCGGTTTCAATCAGCCGCTCGGGGTGGGTGTCCCGGATCTGCTGGGCACTGGCGGATTTCATGTGACCGATGTAACCGGTATGCCGGTAGTACATCTTGTCGGAGTCCTTGTTGCCACTCAGGCGTACCTTGGAGGCATTGACGACCACGATGTAGTCACCGGTGTCCACGTGGGGGGTGTACTCGGGCTTGTGCTTGCCACGCAGGCGACGAGCCAATTCGGTGGCGAGCCGGCCCAGGGTCTTGCCGGAGGCGTCCACCACGTACCAATCGCGGTTGACTTCAGCGGGCTTGGCGCTAAAGGTCTTCATTGCCTGAACTCCAGGGTGGTCTTGAATTACGGAAAGCGCGGAAGTTTAGCTATATCCGCCCACTGTTTCAAGTCTCAAACCCAATACGCGGTCCGGGTCATGACCTTGGCCACCATAGGCATCATCAATCGCCGCACCGGCCAGGGCAGTTGTGCGCCCCCCAGGGACATGGCCAGTTCGCCATGATGGGCTTCGTCGATCTTCATCTGTTCCAGCACGGCGCGAGTGGGGGCATCCTCGGGAACAATGCGCCCCAGATGCTCATCCAGGTGGCGTACCACCTGCTGCTCCGTCTCGTTCACGAACCCCAGGCTCCACTTGTCCCCGGCCGCACCGGCCAGGGACCCCAGGGTAAACGAGCCGGCATACCATAGGGGGTTGAGCAGGCTGGTGTGCCCATCCAGGAACTCCAGGCGGCGGGAGCACCAGGCCAGGTGATCGTTCTCCTCCCGGGCGGAACGCTCCATGCGCTGGCGCACTTCCTCGCTGCGGGCAGTGAGTGCCTGGCCCTGGTACAGCCCTTGGGCTGCCACCTCGCCGGCGTGATTCACCCGCATCAGGCGGGCGGAGAGCGCCCGTGCGTTGTCATCCAGATCGGGCTCGGGGATCTGCTCGGCGGGATTGGGGCGTTCGGTGGCCCGGGGGCGACCAAACAGCGTACACAGGGCCTCGTCGCACGCAGACAGCAGGCGATCGGTGGGGGAGAGTCGGCGCATGGGTGCAAGTCTCGGGTGGATACCTGACAAGAGTACAGGGTGACACCGCCACCACTCAAGCCGGAACCCTAGTGGGAGCGGCCCTAGTGAAAAGCAGAAAAAGGGGACGGACCCCTTTTTTCAGAAAAAGGGGACGGACCCCT
>NZ_JAJNAN010000042.1:0-25284 GCF_022227565.1 Ectothiorhodospira sp. 9100 | reverse complement strand
GCCAATGAGGTGCTGGATCAGAGTGTCGAGCTGATCCGTGCCCACCGGGAGCCCCCGGATTTTGAAGAACACCTGCGGCGCAGCCTCCACGCCACCGGTCACTGGCAGGGGGAGATCCTGCACCGCCGCCGGTCAGGGGAGCATTACATGGCCTGGGTCTCCATGCACCTGCTGCGGGACGACAAGGGCCAGCCGATGCGCTACATCAGCGTGTTCAGGGACATCACCGAACAGCGCCGGGCTGAAGAGGTCATCTGGCGTCAGGCCAATTATGATCCGCTCACCGAACTGCCCAACCGCCTGCTCTTCCTGGATCGACTGCGCCACGGTATCCGCCAGGCCCAGCGACGGGGTCGACTCCTGGCCCTGCTGTTCATCGATCTGGACAAGTTCAAGGAGATCAACGACCGATTGGGGCACGATGCCGGAGATGCCGTCCTCAAGGAGGCGGCCCATCGCATCAGTCGTTGCGTGCGCACCAGTGATACCGCGGCGCGGCTCAGTGGGGATGAGTTTACGGTCATCATGGGCGGGGTGGAGAGTGATGGCTCGGGCGTGGACGAGGTGAGTGCAAAGATCCTCAATGCCCTGGACCAGCCCTTCGAGGTGGCGGACACTCAGGTCGTGCTGTCCGCCAGTATCGGCACGGCCTTCTGTCCCGGCGATGCCACGGATCCTGCTGCCCTCATGAAATGTGCCGATCAAGCCATGTACGCGGCCAAGCAGGCCGGTGGGCAGCAGATCAAGCAGTTTTCGCCGGATCTGGACTTCACGCTGCAGGAACGTGAAGCACTGGCCAGAGAACTGCCCGACGCCGTTGAGCGCGGCCAGTTCAGCCTGTGCTTCCAGCCCATCCTGTCATTGGATACCCGCCAGGTGGTCATGTTCGAAGCCCTGCTGCGCTGGGAACACCCTCGGCGGGGACGGCTCAACCCGGATCAGTTCCTGGCTTTGGCGGAATCCGCCGGCCTGATGGGGCAGATCGATGAATGGGTCTTCCAGCAGTCCCTGAACGCCCTGGAGCGGCTGAACGATCAGCTGGGCAAGCAGGAATTGCCGCTCAAGATCACCATCAACGAATCGTCCCCTGATGGTGACGAGGGGGTGTCGGTAGAGACCTGGAAACACCAACTGTCGCTGTCGAGGATATCCCCTGAGTCCGTCATCATCGAGGTCACCGAACTACTGCTTGAAGACGAGACGGGTCGGGTGCGCGACTGGATGCACGAAGTGCATGCCAGCGGCCTGAAGATCGCCCTGAGCCAGTTCGGCATCAGCAGGACCGGCATACCTTACCTGCAGCGCTACCCCTTCGACCTGCTCAAGATCGACCGGAGTTTCGTGAACAACATGACCCACGACATGGCGGATCGCACCATCGTTCACAGCATCATCAACATGGCCCATGGACTCGGATTGAAGGTGGTGGCAGAGGGCGTGGAAACCGAAGAGCAGCACCAACTGTTGTGTGCCGCCGGATGCGACTATGCCCAGGGATACCTGTTTGGCAAACCCCAGCCCATCGGTCAGATCCTGGGCGAGATGATCTGATTCCTACCCAGGCACCAGGCCTGGTTGTAGCTGGTACGGCAACGCCTCGTGCCCGGTGTCTTGCCCTTGGGGTGTGTGCGGCAGGGGCGGTTCTGCTGGCGTGAACGCTTCCCCGCCGACCTTGTCCTTCGGTTCGATTCCGTGGCGTTCGAACCAGCCTGCATTCACCTCCAGGGCGAAGCGCACCGGCTCAGAGGCGGTGTGCGCATCGGTGGTTTCCGGCTGCATGGTCATGATGTCTGTGATGCGATGATCGGCGCTGATGAACGCCACGTCCAGGGGGATGAGGGTGTTTTTCATCCACATGCTGTAATGGGCGTCCTGGGGCCATACAAAAAGCATTCCCTGGTCGTCGGGCAGGTGCTCGCGGAACATCAGGCCCTGACGGCGACTGGCCGGATCCGTAGCCATTTCCACCATGAGCGTGTGTCCGCCAACGGTCAGCGGCAGGAGTCGGTGCGCAGCGTCATCGGCAGGGGGCGAGTCACGGAGCAGGGGAAGGCAGGCTGTCAGCAGCAATGCACCGACGAGGCTTGTCCACAGCAGTCTTCGGGACAGGCTGGAGAGCCTCGCTGGCATCAGTCGATCTTCCCTTGAGGGGTGGCATCCACAGCCCCGGTCGGACTAGTGCAGTGTCGGCGGCGATTCATCGAAGAGGGTCGCTACAGCGGCGGCGTCCAGTCGGTATTCCCGGTTGGCCAGGTCGTCACGGATGACCATCTCGCCCTGTTCGCTCAAGACGGATTCCACCTGCTCGCGCCCCAGGGAGCGCAGCATATTGCGTACCTTGGCCCAGTCCTCCGGCGCGTCGTGGATGACCCGGCGGGGCTCGAAGACACGCACCTTCTCTTCCGGGAAGAGGCGGGCGAGCAGGTTCTGTGCCGGGAGTTCAATCTGTTCCTGCGGGGTGACGGTCGAGGCCAGTTGCTCGACACGGTTCCAGCCGTCCGGATCCCGGGCGTCGGCCTCGGGCAGCTTTTGCAGCAGCAGGCCGGCGACGCCGGTCCTGGTGGCGGCCAGGAAGAGTCGGGAGGGCAGTTGATCCGACAGCCCCAGGTAGTGCTCGAACATGTTGGCGATGCGTTTCCCCTGCATGGGCACCACACTCTGCCAGGGCTGGCGCATGGTGGGCATGTCCAGGGAGAGGAGCAACTGACCATCACCCAGGAGCTGCGGGGCAGGGGCCGGCTCGATGCGGGGCTCCGTCTGGGCCATGGCCCGCAGATTCAGGCGCTCGTCGCAGTCCACCACCAACAGGGAGATGGGGCCGTCCCCCTTGAGTTGAAAGGTGATCCTTCCGGGTTGCTTGAGCGACTCGGAGATCAGTAGCGCGGTGGCGCACATCTCGCCCAGCAATTCGGTGGCTGGAAAGGGGTAGTCCCGGTCGGCCATGACCTGTTGCCATACCGGCCCCAGGCGCACCACGGCGCCGCGGATGTCCAGATCCTCGAGCAGGAAGCGCTGTAGTTGATCCAGGCTCATGCCGATACCGCCCGATACCCATGGGGGCGTTTCAGGATCTCACGTGTTCCGATGCCGCGGAGGCGGCTGGTGGGGGCGGGATTGAGGTAGGACATGAAGGCATGGGCTTGGTCTGTGTCAGCCCAGGATTATAACGACCTGGCCGCCATCATGAAGCGGGTGTCGGTGCGTTAATCAAAAAATATCAGGAGGGAAGGATTTCCAGAACGGTAGAGGCGGCTGACAAACCGCGTCGGATAGGCCTCTGCAAAGTCACTATCCGGCGTGTGAGGGGTTTGTCAGCGCGGCCTCTACCCGCACCGCGACTTCCGATGCTGCGAAGACCTCAGTAGAAGGGTCTCCACAGGAACACCAGGAAGTGGGCAGCAGCAGCCAGCACCATGAACACGGTGAAGGTGGTCTTGAACTGCTCGTGGAATTCCTTGGCTTGCTCTTCGCTCAGGCCGGAGATGCTGTTTTCATTCATGGTCTAACTCCTCGTTGCTCAGGCGTTGTCTTCGGTGGCTTCAACAACTTCGCCGCGCAGCGGGTTGTAGTCGTCGTTGGCATACACAAAGGCGTGAACGGCCAGGGCCACCACCAGAACAGCCATCAGGATGGGCATCAGCCAGGTGCCGGGGTTGACCACCAGCCACAGCTTCCAGTCGTCGCGGGGGTTGCTGGGCTTGCTCGGTCTGTATTCGCTCATGGATATCATCCTCTTCAGGTTGAAGGCAGGGCTAAAAACCCTGCGTGTAGTCCGGGTGTGAGTCTACGTTGACACGATGGGATGTCAAGGCGGCTGGACGCCCGTTGCCTCGGTGAGGCGTGGGAACCGTCAAAAGTGTTGAGCCAGGTCATGAACAGTGGGCAGGGCCCGGATATCCCCGGCCCTCATGTCCCAGCGCCGGGGATGGGTGGCTGCCATGGCCAGACGTGGCGCCGATGTCGGGGGAGTTTTCGGCGGCTTATCTGGTGTAAGCTCCATGGCTGACGCCCAAACCCGGCATCGGGTGCCATGCTCCGGAATCTGAAAGAGGAGGGCTTATGGACAGGCTGGGGCTTCGCATCACCATGGCCATCGCCATTCCGGTTGTGGCCTTCCTCATTATGGCGGGTATCGCCCTGGGGGAGCGCGAGCGTCTGGGCCGTGAAATGGCTGCGACCGGGGAGATGGCCGCACTGGCCACCGAGGGCAAGGCACTGGTACATGCCCTGCAGGATGAACGGGCCGGTTCAGTGGGTTACCTCAGCGGCCTGGATAATGAGTTCTGGTACATCCTGGAGGAGGCCCGCGATGCCACGGATGAGTTGATCGAGCCCTTCCGGGAGCGGTGGCAGCAACTGGCAGGGGCCGACGGAGGCGTTCTTCCGCCACACACCCTGCTGGATCGGGTGGACGAGGATTTGCGCAGTTTGATGCATGTCCGCGAGTTGGTGAATCGGCAGGCATTGCACCCTCTGGAGGTGCTGCCGGACTATGACCGTCTGATCCAACGGCTCATCCTGATGGTCTCACACCCCCCGCAGACACCTGCCGATGCGCATTTATCGGCACTGTTCAGCGCCTATCGACCCTTGTTGCTGCTCAAGGAGCATGCGGCTCGTGAGCGTGCCCTGGGGAATGCCTGGCTGGGGGCATCCCCTCCCGATCGGCGCGTGTTCCATGGCTTCCTGAGTAGTGTGGCCATTCAGGAGCTACAGCGTCAGCAGTTCATGTCGCTGGCGCCGCCGGACCATCGGGATGCCCTGTTGGCGCTGGAGTCACAGCCGGCCCATCAGGAGTTGCTGGCCACCCGCGCGGCCATCATCAACCACGGATCGGCCGGGACGCCGGAACACCTGAACATGATGCGCTGGTATGGGATCACCCGCGAGCGTGTCGAACAACTGCGGCAGATGGAACGGGATCTGGCCGCTGAGGTCGGCGTTGCTGCCGAACGGGCGGAGCAGGAGGTCCATCGGGAGTTCATGTTCCTGCTGGGGATCGCCCTGGTCCTGCTGCTGCTCACCGTGGTGCTCTCGGTGACGATAGCCCGGGGGCTGATCAAGCGCCACCGTGAGCGGCTTCAAGCCCTGGAGCGAATGGCCTATCTGACGCGTCACGATACCCTCACCGGGTTGCCCAACCGAAGTTATTTCAACGAGTTGCTGGAGGCGTGGCTGGAGACCGCGCGCCCTGGGGGGCACTCTTTGGCCCTTTATCTGATGGATCTGGAAGGGTTTTCGGAGATCAACCGCATCTGGGGTGAGTCCGTGGCAGACCAGGTGCTGGTGCAGGTCACCGAACGCATGCGCGAAGCACTGCATCCTGATGCCCTGCTGGCGCGCATCTACGGTGACCAATTCAGTGTGGTAGTCGGTCCCGCGGGGCCCGAAACGAAGGTGCCCCTTGATGGGGACGGGGAGGCATGGTTGCCGCGCCTGCTGGCCTGCCTTGATGAACCCTTTCAGGTGGGAAGGCGACGGATCGAACTGCGGGGCAACATCGGATGGGTGACCTGCCCGCCCTTTACACGGCATGCCTCGGAACTGTTGTCCAATGCCGGTTTTGCGGTGGAATATGCCAAGTCCAGTCCACGCCGGCGGTATCGCCGCTTCGAATCGAAGATGCTGGAGCAGCATGCGGCCCTGGTGGAGATGGATCGAGACCTGGAAAAGGCCCTGGAGCAGCATGAGTTTCAGGTGCATTACCAGCCTAAACTTGATCTGGAAACGGGTCGCGTCGTTAGCCTGGAGGCCCTGTTGCGTTGGGATCATCCTCAGCGTGGCATGGTGCCGCCGGATGAGTTCATCCCCCGGGCCGAGGCCAACGGCACCATCATCGAGATCGGTGATTATGTCCTGCGGGAGGCCTGTCAGCAGGCCCAGGCGTGGCGTCAGCACCTTGCCCCGGACCTGACCGTGGGTGTCAACCTGGCCACCTTGCAACTCTATCAGGCCGATATCGTGGAACGGGTACGCCAGATCCTGGCCGAGTCGGGCCTGCCTCCCGAAGCCCTGGAGCTGGAATTGACCGAGACGGGCCTGATGGAAGACATGGACGCCGCCACCGAGGTGTTGCAGCGTCTGAGGGGCCTGGGCATCAGCCTCTCCGTGGATGACTTTGGTACCGGCTATTCGTCGTTGGCCTATCTGCGTCGCTTCCCCCTGCAGGGGTTAAAGCTGGATAAACGTTTTGTCAGCGACCTGGAATCCAGTGACGAGGCACGCATGATTGCCACGGCGGTGCTGAGACTGGCCAGGAGTCTGTCCTTGCGCTCCGTGGCAGAGGGCGTGGAAACCGAGGCCCAGGCCGTCTGGCTGAGGACGCGTGGTTGCCAACTGGGCCAGGGATACCTGTATGCCCCGGCCATGCCTCCGGATGCGTTTGTTCTCTGGCTGGGAGAGGAGGCGTCCCGGCGCGCAGGACGCGGGGTGCGCGGTGTCTGATCAGGTTGGAGGAAACATGGAAGGGCTGGGGCTACGTATCAGCCTGGCCATCGCGATTCCCGTTGTTGCATTCCTCTTGATGGCCGTGTTGGCCCTGGGGGGGCGGCAGGATGACGCCAGGCACATGGAGCACATCCTGGCCACGGCCTCGCTGGCGCGGGAAGCCAATGTGCTGATCCATGCCCTGCAGGCTGAGCGTGGGAGTTCCGCTGGCTATCTCAGCGGTTTTGATGATGGGTTTCTGACCCTCCTCCAGACTGCCCGGAGCGAGACCGACCAGGCCATGGAACGCTTTCGCGAACAGATGAGCCGGGTGGCCCCGACCGGGTCGAGCCCCATCGCGGACCTGGCGCGGACCCTCGGCCACGAACTGGATGCATTGGAGACCCATCGTCGGCGGGTGGATGGTCATCGTCTGGAACCCCTGCAGGTTCTGCCACCCTACAGTAATGTGATTCGGCACCTGATCCTGGTCGCCTCTCACATGCCTCACCGTCAGAGCACAGCGGAGATGCCTGCGTTGATTCATGCCTACCGTCCCTTGCTTCTGCTTAAGGAGCACGCCGGTCTGGAGCGAGCCCTGGGCAGTGCCTGGCTTGATTCGGCCCGGCATGATCGCAATGTCTTCTACCGCTATTCGAGCAATCTGGCCATTCAGGATCAGCAGCGCAGCCACTTTCTGGCCCTGGCGCCAGTGGCATATGGCAACACCCTGCTGGAACTGGAATCCCGGGCGGATCACCGGGCCCTGATGGAAGCGCGTGCTGCCATCATCAACCACGGCGCCGCGAGTCGGCCTCAACACCTTGATGCCGTGGAATGGTTCCGCATCACCAGTGCCCGCGTGGATGCCCTTCGGGATATGGAGCTACGCCTGTCGGAGCAGATCATGGAGACCGCCCGGATGGCCAGGGAAGAGAGCCGCCAGCGGCTCGCCCTGTGGACATTCCTCACCTTGCTGCTCATGGCGGTGACCATCGGTCTGTCCCTGCTGGTGGCCAGGGATCTGGTGCAACGCTATCGTCAGCATCAGGAGGCCATGGAGCAAACTGCCTATATGGTACGTCATGATCCCTTGACGGGCCTGCCCAACCGCGCCCACTTCCATGAGCAACTGGAGGCGCGATTGGCAAAGGCCCGTGCCCATCAGTTGCCACTTTGTCTCTATCTGATGGACCTGGCTGGCTTTGCCGAACTGAATCGCATCTGGGGCGATGCGGTGGCGGACCATGTGCTCAAACGGGTTGCGCAGCGTCTTTCCGAGCTGGCCGGGCCGGAGGTCCTCACAGCGCGGGTTTACGGTGACCAGTTCGCCCTGGTGGTATTCAAGGATTCCCGTCTGTCGGATATCAAGGGGTTTGGGTGTGACCTGCTCTCCACCCTGGATGAGCCTTTTCAGGTGGGTGAGCGTCGCATTGAGGTGGCTGCCCATCTGGGGGTTGTTTCCTGTCCTGCCTATCCGGATCATGCCTCGCAGCTACTGGCCCATGCAGGGTTTGCGGTGGCGCATGCCAAGGCCACCCTGGGTCAGCGCATGTGCCTGTTCGAGCCCGGGTTGCTGGCACGTCATACCGAGGCGGTGGAACTGGATCAGGATCTGGATCAGGCCCTGGTACAGGGGCAGTTCGAGCTGCACTATCAGCCCAAGGTGGCGCTGGAGTCCGGTCGTATCGTCAGTTTCGAGGCCTTGCTGCGCTGGCAGCATCCCAGTCGGGGCTGGGTGCCACCCGGGCAGTTCATACCGCGAGCCGAAGCCAGTGGCAGCATCATTGCCATCGGCGACCTGGTGCTGCGCGAGGCCTGCCGCCAGGCCCGGCGATGGCGGGACGCCGGCTGGCCGGATCTGACCGTGGCAGTGAATCTGTCCACCGTGCAGTTGTATCAGGCCGACCTGATGGCCCGGGTGCAGTGGGCCTTGAGCGAGGCCGGGTTGCCGGCTGAGGCCCTGGAGCTGGAACTCACCGAGACCGGACTGATGGAGGACATGGATGCCGCTGCCGACATCCTCGAACACCTGCGGGCATTGGGCGTGCGCCTGTCGGTGGACGATTTCGGTACGGGCTACTCGTCCCTGGCCTACCTGCGGCGTTTCCCCGTGCATGCCCTGAAGCTGGATGCCCGGTTCGTAAAGGACCTGGAATCCAGTGACGAGGCTGAAATGATCGCCAACGCAGTGTTGGCCCTGGCTGAAAGCCTCTCCCTGGACTGTGTGGCCGAGGGCGTGGAAACCGAGGCTCAGGCGGACTGGCTCAGGGCGCGGGGGTGTGGCCAGGCCCAGGGGTATCTCTTCGCCCGCCCCATGCCAGCGGACCAGTGTGAGTCTCTGCTGGCCCATGAGTATGTGACCCGTTCCTGAAGACTGAGTATGATGCCCGGTAGAGCCCACCGCCCTCGTGGGTGGCCGACATTCTCTAGTCTGTTAAGGAGTCCTTTGTGGCTGATACTCCCCGGACCGTGGCCCTGGCCATGACCGGCGCATCCGGTGCTCAATATGGGCTGCGTCTGTTGCAGTGTCTGCTGGAGGCAGGTGTGCGGGTCTACCTGATGGTATCCCGGCCTGCTCAGGTGGTGCTGAGCATGGAAACGGATCTGTCAGTGCCCGGCAGGCCCCGGGACATGGAGCGCTTCCTGTCTGAACGTTTCGGGGCCGCTTCGGGGCAGTTGAAGGTCTTTGAGCGGGAACAGTGGACCGCGCCGGTGGCCAGTGGCTCCTCTCCGCCCGATGCCATGGTGGTCTGCCCCTGCACCACCGCCACCCTGGCGGCGGTGTCAGGAGGCGCCAGTCGCTCCCTGATCGAACGTGCCGCGGACGTGGCCCTGAAGGAGCGTCGCCGTCTGGTGCTGGTCGTGCGTGAGACCCCTTTCTCCGAGATCCACCTGGAACACATGTTGCGTCTGAGTCGCATGGGGGCTGTGATCCTGCCGGCCAATCCTGCCTTTTACCATCGGCCTCAGAGTGTGGATGACCTGGTGGATTTCGTTGTTTCCCGGGTGCTGGACCATCTGGGGGTGCCCAATGCGCTGATCCGCCGCTGGGGGCAGGATCCCGACCATGATACGGGCCGCGAGGCCGAGGGGATGGCGTGATGGAATTACCGTTGTTTCCGCTCAATACGGTGCTCTTCCCGGGTGGGGTGTTACCGCTGCGGATCTTCGAGACTCGGTACATCGACATGGTGCGCCACTGCATGCGTACCGAGAGCCCCTTCGGTATCTGCCTGATTCGCGAAGGGCCAGAGGTGGTCGATACGGCTCAGGTACATGCAATGGGGACCTGGGGGCGTATTGTTGACTGGGACCGTCGCGCCGATGGCTTGCTGGGGATCACGGTCATGGGAGAAACCCGCTTCCGGGTGGAGACCACCTGGGCCCGCAAGGACCGCCTGCTCATGGGGGAGGTGGAAGCCGTGGAGTGGCCACCCGAAGTCGGGTTGCCGGAGGAATTCCTGCCCCTGTCGAGCCTGCTCCAGCGCCTGGTGGAACAGTTGCCGCCGCCTTATGGGTTGCTGCATGGCCATTATGATCAAGCCGGCTGGGTGGGCGCCCGTCTGGCGGAGTTGATGCCTCTGGATCTGAAGGAAAAGCAGGCCATGCTGGAGATGGATGATCACCTGGCCCGCCTGTTCCGGCTGCGTGATGCCATGATGGGGGTGCAACTGCAGCCCTGAGCCTTCGGGTTGGTATGGGCTTTACGTTGACAACGGGCCTCAGGGCCTGCATCGTGCCCGGCTCGATACCGACTCAGGAGGCCTGAACATGGCCGTCATTGATATTACCCAGGACCGCCTGGAGGCTGCGATCCGTGACAGCGGCACGCTGATCCTGGATTTCTGGGCCCCCTGGTGTGCCCCATGCCGGGCCTTTGCCCCCATCTTCGAGGAGGCCTCCGAGCAGTTCCCCGATGTGGTGTTCGGCAAGGTGAACACCGAAGAGGAGCAGCAGCTGGCAGCCCTGTTCCAAATCCGTTCCATTCCCACCCTGATGATCTTTCGCGAACAGATCATCGTCTTCAACCAGCCGGGCATGCTCTCGGCCAGTCAGCTCAATGAGGTGTTGGAGAAGGTGGCCGTCCTGGACATGGACGAGGTGCGCAGCAAGCTGGAGACCGGACCGGCGCCGGGTGAAGGGCAGGGCTGATCAGCCCCCGGCCCAGATCATCCTCACGCCGAGCCCTATCAGCAACAAGGCGAACACCCGCCGCACGAGTTTCACCGGCAGGTGGTGGGTGAGCCAGGCGCCGATGCGGGCGGTAAAGAAGGCCGCCACGGCGATGCCGGCAAAGGCCGGCCAGTGCACGTAACCACTGCTGAGGGCGGGCAGGGCAGCGTGACCCCAGCCGTGGATCATGAAGCCGGCGGTGCCAGCCAGGGCGATGGGCAGACCGGTGGCCGCCGCGGTGGCGATGGCCTGCCGCAGGTGCATGTTGAACCACACCATGAAGGGCACCATGAGGGTGCCGCCGCCAATACCCAATAGGGCCGAGATGCCACCGATCATCCCGCCGCCGATGCTGAGGATCGAGGGCCTGGGCAACTGGCGGCCCGGCCTTGGTGGCAGGCTCATGAGCAGATAGAGTCCCATCAGGATCTCGAACACCCCGAAGACCTGACGCAGCAAGCCAGCACTCATGAGTTCTGCCAGGGTGGCCCCGACCAGGGCGCCCAGCATCACGCCGGGTGCCATTTGCCGGATCACTTGCCATTGCACGGCGCCATGGCGGTGATGCGCCAGGGTGGAAGCGATGGCGGTGGGGATGATGGTGGCCAGGGAGGTGCCGATGGCCAGGTGGGTGATGATGCCGTGATCCACCTGTTGCCGCGTGAACAGCCAGACCAGCACGGGCACGATGATCAGGCCACCGCCCACCCCCAGCAGGCCGGCCACCACACCGGTGAAGGCGCCTAGCGCCAGGTAGGCGAAAAGATCCCACATATCATGAAACTCTCGACCGAATGAGGGTCAGGACCACACTGCAGCCCGACCGTGGGAGCGGCCCTTGGCCGCGAATGACATCCCGAAGCCCCAGTGCCATCCGGGCCTTGCCGGGGCCGTGTCTCCGGGAGCGGGTGTTCGCCGCATGGATGCGGCGATCAAGCCTACAGGGATGTATTCACGGCGTCCCGCGGACGGATACACGGCCCCGGCAAGGCCCACCCCGATACCTGAACGAAGGGGGCAGATGCCGAGCCAGCCATTCGCGGCCAAGGGCCGCTCCCACAGGGGGCTGCTGCTCCCTCAGGGGTTGCATCCCCCAGAGGCGTCCCGATGCTAATGGGTAACACCTCTGGGGGCGGTTATCAGCCCGGACTCACAGGCTCCGCAGGACCTCGCCGGCCTTGCGGATGGTTTCTTCCAGGTCTTCGGCACTGTGGGCCGCGGAAAGGAAGCCAGCCTCGAAGGCGGAGGGGGCCAGGTAGACGCCCTTGTCCAGCATGGCGTGGAAGAACTTGCCGAAACGTTCCGTGTCGCAACGGCCCACTTCCTGGAAGTTGGCCACCTGCGGTTGGTCGGTGAAGAACAGGCCGAACATGCCACCCACGTGGTTGGCGGTCATGGGGATGCCGGCCTTCTTCGCCTCGCCCAGGATGCCGTTGACCAGGGTTTCGGTCTTGGCGCTCAGGTCGTCGTGGAAGCCCGGGGTGGAGAGGATCTCCAGGGTCTTCAGACCGGCTGTCATGGCGATGGGATTGCCGGAGAGCGTGCCCGCCTGATACACGGGGCCCAGCGGCGACATGAACTCCATCACCTGCCGACGACCGCCCACGGCACCCACTGGCATGCCGCCACCGATGACCTTGCCCAGGGTGGTCAGGTCCGGCTTGACGTTGTAAAGGGCCTGGGCGCAGCCCAGGGCCACACGGAAGCCGGTCATGACCTCGTCGAAGATCAGCAACGCACCGTGGTCGTCACAGACACTGCGCAGACCTTCCAGGAAGCCGGGGGCCGGGGGAACGCAATTCATGTTGCCAGCCACCGGCTCCACGATGATGCAGGCGATCTCGTTGCCGTACTGGGAGAAGATCTCCCGCACCTGTTCGATGTCGTTGAAGCTCACCGTGAGGGTGTGTTCCGCCAGGGAGGCGGGCACGCCGGGGGAGTTGGGCACGCCCAGGGTGAGGGCTCCGGAGCCAGCCTTCACCAGAAGTGAGTCGCCGTGACCGTGATAGCAGCCCTCGAACTTGAGGATCTTGTCGCGCCCCGTGAAGCCGCGCGCCAGACGGATGGCGCTCATGGTGGCTTCGGAACCCGAGCTGGTCATGCGCACCATGTCCATGGAGGGCACCAGTTCGCAGACCCGGTCGGCCATTTCCGTCTCGATAGCGGTGGGGGCACCGAAGGACAGTCCGTTGAGGGCTGCTTCGCGTACGGCGGCGATCACTTCCGGATGGGCGTGGCCGACGATCATCGGCCCCCAGGAACCGACGTAGTCAATGTAGCGATTGCCATCGGCGTCATACATGTACGCGCCCTGGGCACGCTCGAAGAAGACGGGGTCACCGCCAACGCCCTTGAAGGCGCGGACCGGCGAGTTGACGCCACCGGGAATGTGCTGTTGGGCTGCCTGGAAGAGATCGTGGGATTTTGTCATGGGGTGATCTTTCGCTTGTTGGGCTTCGTGAAAGTGACTGGGCAAAACCTTGAGGGGGGACAAGATACTCGATATGGATGCCCCTGCAAAACCGGGGTCAAGCCTTCTGCCCCCGGCGTCGGGTTCGATGGTCGGATCAGGTGCAACCTGCCGTTCCCGCCGTGGCGGCGATCTGCGCCGCGCGGGCCCGCACGTCGGGGGCCTCCCACACCCCCTGGATCACCGCCGCCATGTGGGCCCCGGCCTGGAAGACCTGGCCGGCATTCCCGGCGGTGATGCCACCGATGGCCGCTAAAGGGAGAGCCAGTTCGGATCGGGCCCGGGTGAGCAGCGACAGCGGCGCGTGGACGGCCCGGGGCTTGGTGGAGGAGGGGAACACCGAGCCGAAGGCCACGTAGTCAGCGCCTTGTGCCTGAGCCTCCCGGGCCAGGTTCAGCCGGTTATAGCAGGAGACGCCGATGATGGCATGGGCTCCCAGGCGCTCTCGGGCCTGTTGCAGGGGGCTGTCCTCCAGGCCCACGTGAACGCCATGGGCGCCGCAGGCCCGGGCCAGCTCCACATCGTCGTTGATGATGAGCAGTGCGCCGTGCTTCTGGCACAGTGCCATCAGTGCCCGGGCTTCCGCCAGGCGGCGCGGGTGATCCGTGGTCTTGTCCCGGTATTGGACCAGACGGGCGCCACCGGCCAGCGCCTGATCCACCTTGGGTTCAAGTTGCGCCCCCAGGTTGTCGGGAGTGATGACGTACAGGCCCGTGAGGCCTGGGTGGGGCATGTTGGCGTCAGTCGGCATGGTGGGTTTCGTCGCCACTGAGGCCTTCGACGCTCTCTCCAGCCCAGAACAGTCGATTGGGGATCTTCTGCCCCATGCCCAGGCGATGGGCGTGGCGCAGGGTGTTCCAGGTGTAGTTCAAGCCCTCATGCACCGCCGCACTGGGAACCGTCCCTTGGGCCAGTAGGGCGGCAATGGCCGAGGACAGGGTGCAGCCCGAGCCATGGAAATCGCCCTCCAGTCGATCCACGGTGAAGGTATCCAGGCGGCGGTGATTCCCATACAGGGTGTTGTGCACCTTGCCGGTCTTCTCGTGCGTGCCGGTGATGAGAACGTATTCCGTGCCCTGGTCCAGCAGCGACATGGCGCAGGCGTCCAGGGTGTCCGAGCCCACAGTCAGGGCGCGGGCCTCGAGGCTGTTGGGTGTCATGAGGGTGGTGAACGGGGCCAGCAGGGTCAGTATGCCGTCGAGAGTCTCTTCGTCGGCCAACGCGGTGCCGCTGCCGGAGGCCAGCACCGGGTCCAGCACCACTGGGAGGTCTGGATAATCACCCAGCAGGGTATGCACTGCCTGCACAGCCTCGATGGAGCCCAGCAGGCCGACCTTGATGGCGGCCACCGGCATGTCCTCCAGCACGGCCCGTGCCTGCTGGATGATGAGCTCCGGGTCCAGGGGGGCGAAACCCATCACGTCGGTGGTGTCCTGCACCGTGATGGCGGTGATCACGGGTGCAGGGTGACAGCCCATGCTGATGATGGATTCGATGTCCGCCTGGATGCCTGCGCCGCCGGTGGGATCGTTGCCCGCCAGTGTCATGACGACGGGAACCGATGGCTGATCGATCATGCTAAGCTCCCCCAACTTGATTTGATCACAGTGTACCACTTGGCCATGCCACCTCAGTGCAGGTCGGCCGTCATCGGAGGAATGTCAGCGATGAAAAAATATCAATGCGTGATCTGTGGGTTCATCTACGACGAGGCCGAGGGCCTGCCGGATGATGGTATCCCGCCCGGTACCGCCTGGGCGGATCTGCCCGAAGACTGGGTTTGCCCGGAATGCGGTGCCGCCAAGTCCGATTTCGAGGAAATGGCTTCCTGATGCGGTGAGGATGGAAGCAGCCCTCGCCCGCGAAGCTGGCCCCACCGAGGTTCGTATGCTTGAGTGGCCACAGTTTGAAAAAGCCTTCGCGGTCGAGGGCCGCTCCCACGGGGTACCGGGGGGCAGGTGTGAGGTGAGTCAGGTAGTTTCGCGCAGTGAGATCTGTTTCCAGCCCCGGTCCCGGGCGGTTTCCGCCAGGGTCTCGTCGGGGTCCACGGCCACCGGGTATTCCACTCGTTCCAGCAACGGCAGGTCGTTGTGGGAGTCGCTGTAGAACCAGCTGCCATCCATTGCCAGGTCGGGTTGGGTGTCCAGCCAGTGTTCCAGTCGGGTGACCTTGCCCCCCTGGAAACAGGGCACGCCCTGCAGTTCGCCGGTGTAGCGGCCAGCCTCGAATTGGGGCTCGGTCGCCAGCAGGTGCTCCACGCCCAGTAGGTGGGCGATGGGTTCGGTGACAAACCGGTTGGTGGCGGTGATGATCACCAGGGCATCGCCGGCCTCCCGGTGTTGCATCAGCAGACGTCGGGCACCCGGGGCAATCATGGGCTCGATGCGCTCGCGCATGAATTGCTCACGCCACCCGTGCAGCTGATCCAGTGGGTGGGCCGCCAGGGGGGCGAAGGAAAAACGACAGAATTCCCGGATATCCAGTGTGCCGGCCTTGTATTGCTCGTAGAACCGATGATTGAGGGCCTCGTATTCGCTCCTGTCCACGATGCCCAGATCCACCAGGAACTGTCCCCATTCGTGGTCGCTGTCTCCTGCCAGCAGGGTGTTGTCCAGGTCGAACAGGGCAAGGCTCACAGGGGGCTCCTTGAGATGATGGGGAAAGGGTGCATGATGGTAACTGATCCGGGTGCCCGACGGCCACGCGCCGCGGTTTATCCGCCGGAGTGGTATGTCATTTGCCGATCCGTCCCGCTTATGGAAAAATGCAGGGCAACGAACGGCTTTCAGGTGGCTGCGTAAGTGATTGATTGTGATGGCTATAGGCCGAACGTGGGCATCATCCTGTGCAATCGGGATGGGCGCCTGTTCTGGGCCAAGCGCATCGGCCAGCAGTCCTGGCAGTTTCCGCAAGGGGGGATTCGCCGGGATGAGACGCCCACCGAGGCCATGTACCGTGAGCTGACCGAGGAGACAGGGCTGGAAGCCTGTCATGTGGAGCTTGTCGGTTGCACCCGTCACTGGCTGCGTTATCGGTTGCCCAAGCACTTGATCCGGCGTCGTTCCAACCCGGTGTGCATTGGCCAGAAGCAGGTATGGTTCCTGCTCCGGCTGGTGGGGGAAGACAGTTGCGTGCGCCTGGATGCGGCCCCTCAGCCGGAGTTCGACTCCTGGCGCTGGGTGGATTATTGGTATCCCATGCGCGAGGTGGTGTTCTTCAAGCGCCATGTCTATCGTCGGGCGCTCAAGGAGTTGGCGCCATTACTGTTCCAGGAGGATGTCCCCTCCTGTCCCGCCGAGCGGCATTATCGTCCCCGCCGGCTTTGATCCACAGGCCGCACGAGCGGCTCATCACCCCTGGCCCCGCGCATGCTGCATGTACTCAGACGGATCGTCCTGGAGGTCGGCGCCGCCAGTAACCTGGCTGAAGCGCTGGAGATCATCGTTCGCCGGGTCAAGCAGGAACTGACCATCGATGTCTGTTCCGTTTACCTGCGCGCGCCGGAGGCCGATGGTCAGCGCCTGTTGCTGATGGCCTCGGAGGGCTTGAATCCTGACTCCGTGGGTACGGTGGTGATGAACTCCGGCGAGGGTCTGGTGGGGCTGGTGGCCGAACGGGCCGAACCGGTCAATCTGGAAAATGCCCCGGATCATCCGCGCTTCAAATACTTTCCCGAAACCGGCGAGGAGCGTTATCACGCCTTCCTGGGGGTGCCCATCATTCACAACCGGCGCCTGTTGGGAGTGCTGGTGGCGCAGCAGCGGGAGCGGCGTCGATTCGACGACGAGCACGTGGCCTTCCTCATCACCCTGGCCGCTCAACTGGCCGGTGCCATCAGTCATGCGGAACTGATTGGTGAGGTGGGCAAGCGCCGCGAGGAAATCCAGCAGGATAACCTGCAGATCGCCGGTATCCCCGGAGCCGCGGGCGTGGCGGTGGGGCAGGGGGTGGTGGCCTATGCCCTGGCGGATCTGGAGTCCGTGCCCGATCGGGATGCGGATTCCATCGAGCACGAGGAAGCAGCGTTCCGTCAGGCGGTCAAGGAGGTTCAGGATGAGCTCATCGAGATCAAGGACCGCATGGAGGACGTGCTGCCCATGGAGGAGCGCCTGCTGTTCGATGCCTACGTGATGATGCTGGGTAGCGACAGTCTGGTGAATGGCACGGTGGACCGTATCCGTGGCGGCAGTTGGGCCCCGGCTGCCCTGCGGGATACGGTGCGCGAGAGCACGCGCAACTTTGAGGATATGGACGACCCCTACCTGCGCGAGCGAGCCTCGGATGTACGTGATATCGGGCGGCGCATCCTCATGCGTCTGCAATCCCATGTGCGTGAGCCCGAAGAGTTCCCGGAACATACCATCCTGCTCGGCGAGGACGTGACCGCCACCCAGTTGGCGGAAGTCCCCCCGGATCGACTGGCGGCGGTGGTGTCGTCGCGGGGCACGGGTTCCTCCCACGTGGCCATCCTGGCCCGCGCCATGGGCATCCCGGCCGTGATGGGTGTGTCGGACCTGCCCGTGGGGCGTCTGGAAGGCCGGCAGATCGTCGTGGATGGTTACCGGGGCAACCTCTATATTCAGCCCACGGCCGAGCTGCTGGAGGAGTTCAAGCACCTTCAGGACGAGGAAAAGGAGCTGGCCGAGGGTCTGCGGGATCTGGCCCAGGAGCCGGCCATCACCCAGGATGGTGTGGAGGTGCCGGTGTATGCCAACAGTGGTCTGTTGGCGGATATCGCGCCCTCCATTCAGTCCGGGGCGGACGGGATTGGTCTGTACCGCACGGAAGTGCCCTTCATGATCCGCGAGCGGTTCCCTGGCGAGGACGAACAGACTCAGATCTACCGGGAGATTCTCAAGTCATTCAACCCCCGCCCCGTGACCCTGCGCACGCTGGACGTGGGCGGCGACAAGGCCTTGCCCTACTTTCCGGTGACGGAGGACAACCCCTTCCTGGGCTGGCGTGGAATCCGCATCACTCTGGATCATCCGGAAATCTTCCTGACCCAGTTGCGCGCCATGCTGCGTGCCAGCCAGGGCCTGAGCAACCTTCACATCCTGTTTCCCATGATCAGTTCCCTGGGCGAACTCAAGGGGGCCATGCAGTTGCTGCAGCGCGCCCGGGACGAATTGCTGGACGAGCATTACGTGATCCCTGTGCCCAAGGTGGGAGTGATGGTGGAGGTGCCGTCGGCCGTCTACCTCTCCGAGGCCCTGGCGCGGCGGGTGGATTTCCTCTCCGTGGGGACCAATGATCTGGTGCAGTATCTGCTGGCGGTGGATCGCAATAATCCCCGCGTGGCAGATCTGTACAACGGCCTGCACCCGGCGGTGCTCCATGCCCTGGATCAGGCGGCTCAGGGCGCGCATCGGGCGGGCAAGACCATCAGTGTCTGTGGAGAGATGGCGGCGGATCCGGCCTCGGTGATCCTGTTGCTGGGGATGGAGATCGATGCCCTGAGCGTCAATGTGGCGGCCCTGGCGCGGGTTAAGTGGGTGATCCGCAGCTTCTCCCGGGAGCGTTCCCGGGAGTTGCTGCGGCAGTGCATCAAAATGGAGGAGCCGGCGGCCATCCGGGCGTTGCTGGACAATGCCCTGGTGCAGGCCGGGTTGGGGGGGCTGGTGCGGGCGGGCAAGGCCTGAGCACGGCCTGCGGGCGCCGGGTTATCCCTGGGCCGGCAACCAGGCATCCAGCTGGCCTTCCACCCGCTCCCAGTCCAGATCGCCCATCTTCTGATAGGTGATTCGGCCCCGGGGAGAGATCAGGAAGGTGGTGGGTGTGAGTTCCACATTGCCAAACGCCGAGGCCACCTGGTCATCCCGATCCAGGGCGATGGTGTAGCCCACGTCCCGCCGGCGCACCATCTCCGCCACTTGTTCCGGCGGGTCGTAGTGCATGGCCACGCCGATGATTTCCAGACCGCGTTCCCCATACTCTGCCTTGAGTTGATTGAGGTGCGGAATCTCCTCAACACAAGCCGGACAGGTGGTGGCCCAGAAGGTGAGCAGCACCGGCTGCCCGGTGAGATCCGCCAGGTGCAGGGTGGAACCGTCCAGGGTTTCCATTTCCACCTGCGGGGCGGGGCGCCCCCCTTCGGGTGCCAGCCACAGGGCTGCCAGCCCGCCGGCCAGGGCCAGGACGAAGATGCCGATCAGCAGGTCTCTTTTCTTCACGGTGTTGCGGTTCCTCTGGGAGATGAATGACACGGCCCGACATGATAAGCGGCGGGGCCGGCGTTTCGCCATGTTGTTCGGCTCGCCACCCCGTGCGGCTTGCCGGTTTTGTTATGATGTTGGACTGTGAGTGGATCGCCAGGATCCGCTGTCTGATGAATTGTTGGTGAGTGGAGGTGAAATGGTGATCAGGGTGGGCATTGTCGGTGCGACCGGCTATACCGGGGTGGAGCTTTTGCGTTTGTTGCTGGCGCACCCCGACGCGGAACCGGCGGTGGTGACCTCCCGGGGCAATGCCGGCGAGCGACTCGACGCCCTGTTCCCCAATCTGCGCGGCCAGTGCGACCTGGTCTTCCAGGAGCCTGATCCTGCCGCCCTGGCCGAGTGCGACACGGTGTTTTTCGCCACGCCACACGGAGTGGCGCATACCATGGCGGCGGAGTTGCTTGAGCGGGGTACGCGGGTCATTGATCTTTCGGCTGACTTTCGCCTGAAGGATGCCGAGGTCTGGGCGCATTGGTACAACCAGCCCCATGGGGCCCCCGAACTTCTGGGGGAAGCGGTTTACGGTCTGCCGGAGTTGAACCGGGCTCATATCCCCGAGGCGCGTCTGGTGGCCGTGCCGGGTTGTTATCCCACGGCCGTCACCCTGGGGTTCCTGCCGCTGCTGGAGCAGCAACTGGTGGATCCGCTGCGTCTGGTGGCCGATGCCAAGTCCGGCGTCAGCGGCGCCGGTCGCAAGGCCCAGGTGGGGTCGTTACTGTGTGAGGCCTCGGAGAACTTCAAGGCCTACGCGGTGGCGGGGCATCGCCACCTCCCCGAGATTCTGCAGACCTTGAGCCTGGCCGCGCGCGGGGTGCCTCAACTCACCTTCGTGCCACATCTGGTGCCCATGATCCGCGGCATCCTGGCCACCCTCTATGCGCCGCTGGCCCATACCAAGGTGGACCTGCAAGCGGTCTATGAGCAGCGTTACCGGGATGAACCCTGTGTGGACGTGCTGCCCGCCGGGGGCTTGCCGGAGACGCGCAGCGTGCGCGGCACCAATTTTTGTCGATTGGCAGTGCACCGACCCGGCGATGCTGACACCGCCGTGGTGATTTCGGCAATCGACAATCTCGTGAAGGGGGCTTCAGGGCAGGCTATCCAGAACATGAATCTGATGTTTGGCCTCCCCGAGACCCGCGGGCTCGAGGCCATCGCTGTATTGCCCTGATTCATGGCGCGCTGGCGAAGGAGATTGCCGGATCTTTCCACTGGATATCATGTGGAATATCGCAATCCCTGGCTGCGCGCGGTGGTCAGATTGTTGTTGGTGTTGCTGGTGCTGGGGGCGGGGTGGCAGTTGTATCACCTGGGCTACATCCGTGGGGGTGACGATTACGGCAGCGCCATGAGAGAGTTGCGCGATCTGCGTGAACGAGTGCTTACGCTGGACCGCGAGAATCGCCAACTGCGCCAGGACAATACCCTGCTGCGGCGCGAATTGACTGTGGAGCGGGAGGTGGCCAATCGTGTGCGGTTGGACATCCAGGGGCTGGAGCAGCACATTCATGAGTTGACGGAAGAACTGGATTTCTACCGCAATATCGTTTCTCCTGACAATCTTGATCGCGGCCTGCACATTCAGAAGGTGCAGTTGACCCCGGCGGATGTGCCGGGTGTATACAGTTACCAGTTGGTCCTGACGCAGGTCCAGGGCAATCAATCCATTGAGGGCCGGGTGACCCTCTGGCTGGAGGGGCGCCGAGACGGTGAGTCGGTGCAGTTGGAATATGGTGATCTGGTTCCCGGAGAGGTGGATGGCCAATCGTTTTCGTTCCGGTATTTTCAGGTGATCCGTGGTCGCCTGCAGCTACCCGGCGACGTCATCCCTGAAGCCCTGGTGGTCAGCGCCGAACCGGAGGGCGCACAGTCCCGGTGGGTGCAACAGCGTGAGGCCTGGTCATCGCTGCTCAACGAAGGAGACTCTTGAATGCTGTCTCGACGCAAGAAGAAGATGAAGGTGGCCCGGGTGGACACCATTCTGGGCCGCAATAGTGTCATCGAGGGTGATCTTTGCTTTTCCGGTGGCATGCATCTGGAGGGGACCATCCACGGCAATATCAGTGCCGACGATCAGGATGAGGAGGCGCTGCTGGTGATCAATGAGGGTGCGGTCATCAAGGGCGACGTCAAGGTGCCCCGGGTGGTCATCAGTGGCTCGGTGGAGGGGGATGTACACGCCAGTGCGCGCGTGGAACTCTCCTCCGGTGCCCGGGTCACGGGTAACGTGTATTACACGCTCATTGAGATGGCCATGGGGGCCGAGGTGAATGGCAGCCTTCTGCACCAGAGCAAGGAGGCCCTGAGATTGGAGCACT
The DNA here is from genome assembly GCF_022227565.1 of Ectothiorhodospira sp. 9100. NCBI lineage: Bacteria > Pseudomonadati > Pseudomonadota > Gammaproteobacteria > Chromatiales > Ectothiorhodospiraceae > Ectothiorhodospira > Ectothiorhodospira sp. 9100. The sequence continues at coordinate 3,676 of NZ_JAJNAN010000042.1, read as the reverse complement.
TGAAGGTGCCCGGGCAGTCCCAGGGCGCCCAGCAGACACCCCGGTCAGGTGAGGCAGAGAAACCCGCGCCGGAGGCATCTTCCGGGAATGCCCATTCTTGACCGTTTCGCTGGGCGAATGCTAGCGTAGGATAAAGGCCCGCAGTGGGCACATCAACCGCGATGACCAAAGAGGCAGATTCATGACTGCAACCGAAACCACCAACGACACCATGCCCAGCCCGCTGAATTTCACTGATTCTGCCGCCGCCAAGGTGAAGGCTCTGATTGACGAGGAAAACAACCCCTCCCTGAAGTTGCGTGTCTTTGTCAGTGGCGGTGGCTGCTCCGGCTTCCAGTATGGCTTCACCTTTGATGAGGACGTCAACGAGGGTGATACCTCCGTTGAGAAGGGCGGTGTCACCCTGCTGATCGATCCCATGAGCTATCAGTATCTGGTGGGTGCCGAGATTGACTATACCGAGAGCCTGGAAGGGGCCCAGTTCGTCATTCGCAATCCCAACGCCACCACCACCTGCGGGTGTGGTTCCTCCTTCTCTGTTTGAGGTGAATGCATGGATCCGAGTCGCCTGATGGCCTTGGTGCGTTTTGGCTGGTATCGCCTCATGGCGGTTTTCGGTCATTGCACGGGGCAGTTCAACATCGGTTACATGTATGCCAAGGGGTACGGCGTGCCCCAGGATGTTGACAAGGCGGTGACGTGGTATCTCAAGGCGGCCGAGCAGGGGGATGTTCATGCTCAGAGCAACCTGGCCCTGATGTATGTGAAGGGGCAGGGGGTTGAGCAGGATGACGCCCAGGCGGTGCGTTGGTACCGCCTGGCAGCGGATCAGGGCAGCACCAATGCCCAGTGCAATCTGGCCTTCATGTATCTCCATGGCCGTGGTGTGGACGAGGACCCTGCCCAGGCAGCCCATTGGTATCGCCTGGCTGCCGACCTGGAAAACCCCTCCGCCCAGTGCAATCTGGGTGTTCTGCATGCCAATGGCAACGGGGTACCGCAGGATGTGGTACTGGCCTACATGTGGTCGGAATTGGCGGCGGCTCAGGGTTACGAGCTGGCCCGGGAAAACCGCGACCGGTTCGCCAAGGGCATGACGGCGGCGCAGATCGAGGAGGGGCGGCGTCTGGCCCGTGAATGGACGCCGGGGGTGGATGCCGACGCCCAGCCTGCCCCAGTGACCCCTTAACCCACTCCGCCCGGGTGAATGCTTCCCAGCACGACCGCCTTGCGGGCGCCAGTGACTGAGGGCACATTGCCCGGGCGCCCGGCCAGGGTTTCCCGCGCCAGCCAGGCGAAGGCCATGGCTTCGATCCAGTCAGGCGAAAGCCCGACCGCCTCGGTGGATTCCACGGTCGCATTCACCAGCCGACGGCCCAGGCCCTCCATCACCGTCCGGTTGTGAGCGCCTCCGCCGCAGACCAGCACCCGTTGGGTGGTGGGAGCGTGTTTCAAAATGGCATCACTTGCGCTTGCCACGGTCAGTTCTGCCAGGGTGCGCTGCATGTTCCGCGCCGGGATGTGTCGGTTGGCCACCTGCAATTGTCTTTCAATCCATTGAAGATTGAAGTATTCCGTGCCGGTGCTCTTCGGCGGAGGCTGAATGAAATACGGATCCTCCAGCATGGATGCCAGCAGGCTGTTATCCAACTCCCCACTGGCCGCCCAGGCACCCCCTGAATCCCATGGGCGCCCCCTCTCGTGTCGTATCCAGGCATCCATCAAGGCATTGGCCGGCCCGGTATCGAAGCCCTGCAGCGGGGTTCCCTGGTCTGCGGGTAAGATGGTGATATTGGCAATGCCTCCCAGATTGAGGATCACGCGATCCTCTGCATCCGAGTGCAACATGGCTCGATGAAATCCCGGCACGAGTGGAGCCCCTTCGCCTCCCGCTGCCATGTCGCGCCGACGGAAATCGGCCACGACAGTGAGCCCCGTGCGTTCGGCCAGGTGATGGGGGCAGCCGATCTGCAGAGAAAAGGGGGGGGTGGCCCCCGGGCGGTGACGTACCGTCTGGCCGTGACTGCCCAGGGCAACGATGTGGCTGGGGTCCAGGTGCTGGTCTTCCAGCAGGGTCAGTACCGCCTCGGCCATGACTTCCCCCAGGGCCACATCCAGTGATCCCAGTTCATCCAAGGAAGCGGTGTGTTCCGGGTCAGCCAGGTGGCGCAGGCCACTGGTGAGCATGGGAGGGATCGGCTGCCCATGCGTGGCCACACAATGTGCGCCTGTATCGTCGAATGCCACCAGTGCGGTATCGATGCCGTCCATGCTGGTGCCCGAGATCAGGCCGATGAAGTATTCCGCCATGTGAAGGCCCTCCGTTCTGAGTGGTTTCGGGGCGGCATCCGGGTAAGGTGTGCTCATCCTCGGCATTGGTTATCATGCCGGCGACCTCGGCCCGAGGCCCGCCGCCTCCATCTTTATAGGGCCGTATCACCTAAAAGACGAGGAAGGACATGACGCAGGTTGATGAGCAGATCGAGACTCTCAAGCGAGGGTGCCATGAATTGCTTCTGGAGAGCGAACTGACCGAGCGATTGAAGGCCGGTCGCCCCCTCCGGGTCAAGGCCGGCTTCGATCCCACGGCACCCGATCTTCACCTGGGTCATACGGTGTTGCTGAACAAACTGCGTCAGTTTCAGGATCTGGGGCACGAGACCCTGTTCCTGATTGGTGATTTCACCGGCATGATCGGTGATCCCAGCGGCAAGAACACCACCCGCCCGCCCCTGACCCCGGATGAGGTGGCAGCCAACGCCCGCACCTATGAGGATCAGATCTTCAAGGTGCTGGATCCGGCGCGGACCCGTATCGTCTTCAACTCGCACTGGATGGGGAGCATGACCTCCGCTGAGATGATCCAGCTGGCTTCCCGACATACGGTGGCTCGCATGCTGGAGCGGGATGATTTCCATAAGCGCTACACCAGCGGCCAGCCCATTGCGATTCATGAGTTCCTCTATCCTTTGGTACAGGGGTACGACTCGGTCCATCTGGGGGCGGATGTGGAATTGGGCGGTACGGATCAGAAGTTCAATCTGCTGGTGGGCCGCGAATTGCAGAAACAGATGGGCCAGCCCCCTCAGGTGGTCATGACCATGCCGATCCTCGAGGGGCTGGACGGGGTGCAGAAGATGTCCAAATCTCTGGGTAACTATGTGGGCGTGCAGGAACCCCCCAATGAGATGTTCGGCAAGCTGATGTCGATTTCCGATGATCTGATGTGGCGCTATTTCGAGTTGCTGTCCTTCCGGCCGATGCCGGAGGTGGAGGGTTTTCGTCGTGACATCGAGGCAGGTACCAATCCCCGGGACGTGAAGTTCCTGCTTTGCGAGGAACTGGTGACCCGCTTCCATGGGGGCGCTGCGGCCGAGCAGGCCAAGCAGGCCTTTATTCAGCGCTTCCAGAAGGGCGCCATGCCCGATGACATCCCCGAGGTTTCCCTGGTGGTCCCGAGCGAGGGGGTTCCCGTGGCCAACCTGCTCAAGCAGGCCGGTCTGGTCGGCAGCACCTCAGACGCCCTGCGCATGATCCGCCAGGGCGCCGTGCGCATGGACGGCGAACGCCTGGAGGATACGGCCCTGCGTCTTCCGCCTGGCTGCGCAGCGGTATTCCAGGTGGGCAAGCGGCGCTTTGCCCGCGTTACCCTAAAGGTTGAGAGTTGAGGTGAGCC
>NZ_JAJNAN010000041.1:0-26905 GCF_022227565.1 Ectothiorhodospira sp. 9100 | reverse complement strand
GCCGCACTCCTCCAGTGAATATGGAGTTGCCGCCTCCTGAAAAGGGTGTTTCTCATTCCTATACTCTGGAAAACTTTCGCTCTAGCTCACGGGTCAGCGCCTGCGCGGAACCGGGCATGAGTTCCCCAAGATGGCGAAGAGTCTGTGGATCAATGCGGCCATCATCTCTTCGCTTGACGGTCCTCCTTTTTTTACCTGGAGAGAACATTTCTAAACGGTCGACTACTGCGGCAGGCACGATCAGCCCAGGTAAAAGATCACTGACCGTAGAAGGCTCCGCAATTACGTACTGGCTTGCCGGCCACAGGTCATCCGAATCTCGGGTGAGGATGCTTGCCGCAGTGTGCAGGTCGCATACCGCGGAGACAACAACGCGCCCGCCGAGGAACAATTCGCCCACACGCACGGAGACGACGAAAACCTGATCGCCTGGTTTTACCCCAACCTGCGCGAAGCGTTCGCCGCCCAAATAGTCGAGCCTCAGCCAGCCCGAGCGAATTTTCTTCGTCCACTCGCTCCCGGCCCACTGGTAGATAAAGCTTCTTGCGTCACTCATTGTGGCATCTCTATCCCTCTCGATACGAAACGACCTTGGAGAAGCTTGGCGATGGCTCTAAGGGCCTGCTCACGGGCGGCATCGAGCTTGTCCGGGTCGACCTTGACGGATAGTTTCGCGCGCGGCTTGCTACCTATGAAGTAGGCGATACGCTCGGCGTTTGCCCCGGACGGGTGGGGCAAGCCGCGTAAAACCTGCTGAGCATCAATCGATCCCCTGTTCGCCAAATGATCAATGGCCCCAGCGACTGAATCCCCAAGCGGGACAATCAGCGGTCGCTCAAGCTGCGCCAGTTCCTCCGGCAGCCAGCGCTCAAGTTCAGCAAGCAGCCGCGAGTCGCGCGTCATCGCCGGCTGCCGACCGGAGTAGTTCGTTCCATCGACCAGCACCGGGTACTTTAACGCCGACGTAAAGTGAACCAGATCCATGTGCGTGTCGAACAGGGATGCACAGGATGGAATCTCTAGCCAGTGCTGCACGCCGAGGCTGTCCAGTAGACGGATCAGATTCCCCCGCAAGGCACCGCTGAAGCTTCCATCTCCTTTGGCCTTGCGCAGCGCAGTCGCGAGATTGGCACCGTCGGCGAGTTCGCGGTGACAACTGCGGATCGCGTTCATGGCCTGCTGCACGCCGGGCGTGATGCCGACAAGTACCAGGCGGGCGTTTGGGTTCACGTAGTCGAACGGCGCGTAGAACACCTCCACGTTACCGCTTTGACTCATCATCAGTGAACGCGGTAGCTCGGAGGATGCGAGCGCGGCCGCAGAAAGATTGCGTAGAGCCGATTCGAAGCGTTTTGCCTGTTCCATTTTTTCAGCACTCTCGAAGGTTTGACCGGTTACTTCTGCTTGATCCGCATGTCGCGGAAGTACGTCGTGACAACTTTGTTGTTACTGCCGAGAACGACACAGGTGCCGAGCCACTTATCAAGTCCTGGCATAATTCCTCCGGCGTAAGCGTCGAGGTTGCGCCGCGCGCGGCGGTCGAAGTAATAGACGGTTCCGCCGTTTTGTTGTTTTTCACTGCCAAACTGCAGCAAGAGGTCCACGATCATCGGTGGGATTCCGCGCTGCTGGCTCCGTGTACGGGCATGCATCGTCATGTTGTTCATGGCGTTACCCCTGAACTCGTTGGGTCTCGACAAAGCCCCGGCGACCACGCAGCCAACGTAGCGCCTCCGTTGCTTCCACAACCACGCGGCTGCCATCCGCCACCGTCTTTAGTCGGTCGGAGGCGCTATCGAGGGTGGCATTGCGCACGGCGCGCTCCGCCATCCCAGCGAGCAGGGCCATTTCATGCAGGGTCAGGTGGGGCTCATAGGTGGTCTCGAAATTTCCCACATTGGTCCCTGTGTCCAGCTTCATCCTTGCTGACCCCTGATGCAGGACCCGCAGGCAAAGGACAGGCGCCGGGTTGTCGCCGCCACCGTAGGCAATGCCCATCATCTGCGAGGTGAAGTGAGCGGTGCCCTGCCAATAGCCTTCGACCTCGCCTTCAAAATGGAACTGACCGTCCACCGCATAACGGCGAAAGCCCAGAACGTTATGTACTCCCTCAAATCGGCTTAGATCCGGCAGGTTCTCCACGGTCGCCGCCTCATCGATGCCGTAGGCTTCAAGCACCTCGTCTCCCAGCACATAATTCGACAGCGTGTTCAGCAGCCCAGCGTAGGTTTCCCGAAGTTCGGCAAGTAGTGCGCGTTCGGTGACCGTACGCATGCGCATGTACTCGCGACGAATCGACTGTTCTTGTACGGAGCTACCGTCTTTTTGTGCCATTTGTGTTACCCCTGATGACATATCGCGAGGCAAGTATGGGCCCCCCGTCTTAATATGTCAACACGAGTGGCACATTTCTCGTCGGAAGCGAGCGCGGGCCGCTGGAGAGGGGTTCGGAGATTGGGAGCACCGTTTCAGTCGAGCTCTGGCTGGCCGCCAACTCGGGCGGCGCCACGTCTGCACGGCGGCTTGGAACCAATCGCGCCCCTACGGTGGGTGACATGGATGATGCCTTGTGGGACAGGCAACGATTCACCGTCCGGTAAGTGCTCAAGTCTGATGCCGTGCGGCCTGTGGTCCCGAACACTTGGGTGGCCGGTCAGGGCTGAGCCCGACCAATGGCTGTCTCTTGCCGACCCGAAGCGGGCATTTGATCTGCACTGGCGAATGGCCGCAAACCGCTCGCAAGCGGCAACCGGCTCCCACCGGAGGTCGCATTGATTAAGTGTTTGGCCTCCGCTACTGGCTCGCTCATATAGCCTCTGGGAGACAGACCCTCTGACTGGTGGAACACCTCAGCCTCGGCCTTACTGCAGCGCGTTCCCTACGAGGCCCTGGCTAGCCGCCTGCAGTTGCCGTATCCAATTGCCACCCAGCGACGCTCCCGGGCGCTTCGGCACCTTGGTCAAGCATGGACCCCAGCAGGATAGCGTGTAGCAGCAACTGATGTCCTACTCCGGACTGCGCTACCTCCCCATGTGCCGAGGGCACCTCAAGGATGTCGCTTCGCTGGGAGGCCGACCTCTATGGCCGGTACCGAGACGTCCGGGGATGTTACGCGCGGTTCACCGGTGTTTGATATCCTTGCCCAAGAAATGTGTCCGCGTTGGTCTGTACTGCCGCCGGCATTTCTCAATGGAAATTGGGCTGCACGTGGCTCCTTCCTCGACGTGGGGGGGGGGCGTATGGCTCCAGTAAGCTGAGGATAAAGTGTAATGACGGGTGAATCGTATACATTGGCGCGCAGCGTGTCGTGTCTGCCGGCGATGGTCTTTCAGTACCGAATGCACCCGGATGGGACCTGCCGCTATGAGTACGTCAACCCGGCCATTGAGGCGATCTTCGGCCTGACACCCGATCAGGCCCTGAATGATCCCATGACGGTGGTAGGGCGGATGCATCCCGACGATGCTTCCCAAGTGAGACACCATTACGGTCATCTGGCCGCCTCTCAAACTCCCCTCCGCTACCAGTACCGGGTCCACCATCCGAAACAAGGCCTGCTTTGGGTTGAGGAGTACGCCCAGCCCGAATCGTTACCCGATGGGTCGGTGCTCTGGCACGGGCAGATTGTTGATATCACGGAGTTCAAGGTAATGGGGTCCGAACTGTCCCTCAGCCGCGCACGCCTGCGGGAGGCCAGCGAGTTGGCTCAGTTGGGTCACTGGGAGATGGATCTGCGAACCAATGGTGTCTGGTGGTGCGAGACAACCTGCAACATGCTCGGCTGCAATCTGTGCGATTTTGAGCTCACGGCCGAGGAGCACTGGGGACGGGTTCATCCCGATGATCTGGATCGCGTGAAGGCAAACCACGAGGCGGCCCTGTGTGCCAGGCAACCCAACATCAAACCGATCGAATGCCGAATACGCAGGGATAATGGTGAGTTTATCTGGGCGACACACTGGGCTCGGATCCGTTTTGATGAGCTCGGTGAGCCTGTGCAGATTTTTGGTACGACACAGGATGTCTCGGAACGCAAGCGGCTCGAGCAGACCCTCATTGAGTCCAAGATGGCCGCAGACCGAGCGAATCAGTTCAAGTCGGATTTCGTTCTCGGAATGAGCCATGAGTTGCGTACCCCGCTGAACGCCGTGCTGGGTTTTGGCCAACTGCTCCAACACGATCCCGACCTGACGCCAGAGCAGGCCGCCAACCTCGAAGAGATTCAGAAGGCAGGCCAGCATCTGGTGGGGCTGATCGACGAGATCCTGGATCTGTCGAGGGTGGAATCGGGTCGTCTTGAGCTTTCGACCTCGACCGAAGATTGTGGGATGCTTGCGGAAGAATCCCTCAGCCTGGTCACGGCTTTGGCGGAAGAACGCCGCGTGAGGCTGGAGTTGGATGTGGGGGATGGTATTGCGGTCGATTGTGATCCCATCAGGCTGCGTCAGGTCATCGTCAACCTGTTGTCCAACGGCATTAAATACAATCGCCCCAATGGCGAGGTGAAACTCAGTGTGCGCCGGCAAGGCGACGGTGAACAAGAAAGTGTCCGTATTGATATCAAAGATACAGGAATCGGTATTCCGCAGGATCGGCTAGATGATGTTTTCCGCCCCTTTGAGCGACTGGGGCGAGAGCATGTGGAAGGCACGGGTATCGGCCTGGTCATCAGCAAGAAGCTGGTGGAAGCGATGGGCGGTACGCTGACCGTGGAAAGCCGCCAGGGGTCGGGCAGTCGATTTTCGATCATTATGCCTCTGGGAAATGGTGCTCACCCTCCCGTGTCAGTGATGCCATCGGTGACCATGAAAGCCAAAAAGGCCCGCGGGCTGGTTCTGCACATTGATGATAGTACGACCAACCTCAGGCTATTGCAGCGTGTGCTCTCGCGTTCGAACGGTGTGGACTACATGGGGTCTCCGACGGGTTCATTGGGGCTGGATCTGGCCATCGCCTACAAACCTCGCTTGATCTTCCTCGACCTTGAGCTCCCGGATATGCATGGTTTTGAGGTGCTTGAGCGACTCAGGTCCATGGCGGCAACGTGTCACATCCCTGTGGTGGGTTTGACGGCCCGAGCCTCGGCCAAAGATATATCCAAGGGGCTTGAGGCAGGCTTTGATCGTTACATCGGCATGCCCTTTGATATCGATGAGGTGATGAGTGCCATCCAAGCGTACATGGCCGATGATGAAAGGAGTCTCTCCTGAAGGATGTGCCGGGCACGGGGGCAGGGAAATCGGTAAATTGTGCATTTCGGCACTAGGGTTGGACGCGGTCCAGTGCACTCACATAGAGATGGTAGCGGGGATATCGGCACGGTTTGAGGTTTCACAGTAAACTTGGTCAAGCCCCACCGACTTTGGGAGATCTTTGACGATGGACGACGTTGATCGGCAAAGTGGGTTCGTGAAAGCCTCGCCACATGATCCATGTGGTGGAGGATCAGTCGAACCAGGAGACTCTCTTGTACGAACGTGAGCGTGACCAGAACGCCATGCAACGCCTGGTAAGTGAGGCAGCGGGAGATCTGCTGGCCGCAGGTGCGGACACTCTGGATGCGACCCTCGAACGGGTCTTGCATCGGGTGGGCGAGGCCTTGGGCATCGACTACGCGCACCTGTTCCAGGCCTCCAAGGATGGCACCAGAATGGAATTGAGCCATCACTGGTGTGCCCCGCAGGACCTGTTGCAAAGCAACGTACTGGAAGGGTTACCCAAGGACCGGTTTCCCTGGTGGTGGGATCAGATGGAGCGCAACACGTCGGTCATCATCTCGGACGTCTCTGCATGGCCCCGAGAGGCCGAGGAGGAACGCGTCCTGTTCGAATCCCGGGGCGTCCACAGCCTGTATGCATTCCCCATCTGCCGGGGTGGCAGAGTCCTGGGTTTCATTGGCTTTGAGCAGCTGCACAGCGCGCGTGCCTGTGACACACCAGTGCTGGAGCCGCTCGGCCTGCTGGCCGGTCTGATCGGCAGTGCGCTGGTACGCACTGCAGGCGAACGCGCCCTTCAGCAACAGCAGGACTTTACGCAGACGGTGCTCGACTCAGTGTCCGCCCATATCGCGGTTCTCGATCGTGAGGGTGTGATTGTGGCGGTCAATGAACCCTGGCGTCGCTTTGCGATGGCGAACGCGCCGGAAATGGCTGGGGCGGCTCCGCATGCCCATATCGGAATCAACTACCTGGATGTGTGCTGCCCGAGTCAGGATGGGCCCGCTGATCCCAATGACAGTGCACGCCGGGACGCCGAGTATGTGGCAGCGGGTATCGAGGCGGTGATGAGTGGGCGCGCTCCCAGCTTTGGTCTGGAGTATCCCTGTCATTCTCCAACCGAGGAACGCTGGTTTGAGATGACGGTGACGCCTCTATCACACAACGGCGGTGGCGTCGTGATCAACCACGTCAATATCACCGAGCGCAAACGGGCCGAGCTGGCCCTGGCCGAGCGGGAGCGACAGCTACTTCAGGCCCACACTCTCGCTTCGCTTGGTCACTGGACATTGGATTTAGCGACGGAAGAGCTCTTCTGGTCTGATGAGATTTATCGGATCTTCGGCCACAAACCCGGTCACTTCACCCCCACCGTGGATGGGTTTTATGCCAATGTGCACCCGGACGACCGGGCGCTGATCAAAGAGTATGAGCGACGGGTTAAGGTTGGCCACAAAGCCGATGTGGTGCACCGCATTGTGCGGTCCGATGGCCATATTTGCCACGTGCAGACGTTGGCGGAACGATTGTGTGATGCTACTGGTAAAGCGTTGCGACTGATCGGAACGGTGCAAGATGTCACCGAGCGCATCAAGTTCGAAGAGACGTTGATCGCCGCCCGCGAGGAGGCGGAGCGGGCCAACCAGGCCAAGTCCGAGTTCCTCTCCAGTATGAGCCACGAGTTGCGCACCCCAATGAACGCCATCCTCGGGTTCGGCCAGATCCTGGAATACGACGCCAGCCTGTCGGAGGCGCAACACGACGATGTCCACCAGATCCTCAAGGCGGGTGGTCACCTCATGGCATTGATCGACGAGGTCCTGGATCTGGCAAAGATCGATTCCGGTCAGATTGACCTGTCGCTGGAAACGGTGAAGGTCGACTGCGTGGTGGAGGAATGCCTGTCACTGGTGTCCAGCCTGGCCGAAGAGCGCTCGATCCAACTTTCCCATGAGGGAGGCGAGGGGCTTTCGGTACAGGCGGACCGCACCCGTCTCAAGCAGGCACTGCTCAACCTGCTCTCCAATGCCATCAAGTACAACCGCGTGGACGGTCGTGTGAGTCTGGACGTGCAGGCGATCGAACACCACCGACTCCGCATCCGGGTCGCAGATACGGGGTACGGCATCCCGTCGGAGCGCCTATCGGAGTTGTTCGAACCGTTCAATCGACTGGGCGCCGAGACCAGCGGGATTGACGGCACCGGCATCGGCCTGACTCTGACCCGGCGCATCATCGAGTTGATGGGCGGCAGCGTGGAGTTGGAGAGCGAGGTCGGGGTCGGCAGCACCTTCTGGATTGAACTGCCGCAGGGAGAAGCGCGTGACAGCGGGAGCGAGCCAGAGGCCTCAAGGCTAGCATCGGTGACCATCGATTCCACCGTAGATGCGCCGGTGAAGGTACTGTGCATCGAGGACAACCCTGCCAATATCAAGCTGATGGAGCAGATCCTGAGCCGGGTGGCGCACGTTCATCTCATCACCGCACATACCCCGGAGCTGGGGCTTGAGTTGGCGCGCTCGCGCCGACCCGCGTTGATCCTGCTGGATATCAATCTGCCCGGCATGGATGGCTACAGTGTGCTGGAAACCCTGCGTGCCGAGGGCGGGTTGAAGGACACCCCGGTGATTGCCATTACGGCTCGTGCGATGCCGCGAGACGTTGAGCGGGGCAGGGCGGCGGGGTTTTTCGATTACCTGACCAAGCCGCTGGATGTGGAGCGGTTTCTGGATGTCATGAGGCGCTGCCTTGCCGGGGATACGGCACGAACCGGGGGAACCACGGGCGGGGATACCTCTTCGTCATCGACGACGAACCCACGAATCTGAAACTGCTTTTACACTCTAAAGTTTGTGGGAGTGGTTGGGAATACTGGCAATTGTTGCCGTAATTGCTCCAGTTCAGCAGGAGACGATTGCCGCTCACGACCCGCTGGCGACGCTGACGTTGTGGTGTTGGGGGACATGGGCGAGCACTTCAGCGTCGACACGCTGAACGAAGCCTTCCGCACACTTATGGATGGTGCCGATCTGTGGGTGATGGGAATGAACCGCTACTTTCAGGAGTCAGGCGGGCTGTCACTGGATTTGGGGCCTTTCGTCCGCGCGCTGGAGTATGCCGCTGAGGTGGAGGCGAAAAACTTCGGGAAACCGGATAAGCGCATTTTCCACACCGCGATCGCGGGCCTCGACCTGCCGCCGGAGCAGGTGCTGATGGTTGGTGACGATTATGCCGGCGACATTGATGGGGCACGCTCCGTCGGACTGACGGCCTGCCTGGTGCGGACCGGGAAGTACCGCGCCGGAGACGAGGATCGTGTCTCCCGCTCCGGCGCGGGGCTAGCCGAAGACCTTCGGAACATTGTCCGGGGAATTCTTCAGGCCGATTGACCGATACGACGGTCAGGCGGCTTGTTTCTGCTCGAACCAGTCCTGGGTGCCGCCCTCATAGTCGAAGACGTTGGTGAAGCTGGTATCGTCGAGCTTCGCCGCGGCCTTTCGGGAGGCATCGCAGTCGAAGTTGGCGCAATAGACCACGATCTTCCGATCCTTGCCTCCGGCGATCCGGTCCACCTGCTCGGTAAAATCATCGGACCCCACGGGGATGTTGATCGAAGTCCGAATGTGCTGTTTCTTGAAGGCTTCGCGGGGAAGCACGTTGATGAGGACGAAGTCCTCATGTTTTTCTTCGTTCATCTGCTTGAGTTGTTCGCGATCTATCGTTTTCATGTTGGAACCCCTCGCGTTTTGGCACAGGGCCGGTACATTGCACCGCGTGCGGCGTCCCTTCCGCATTGCCTTGGCTTTACGACCGCTACAGCAACGGTCGGTAGGCCATGATGGGTCAAGCGGCGTCGGCAATACGCTCTGCGGCCCGTTCAGCGGCGGCCTCGTCTCCATGCCGGCGGATATCACCCACCGTGATGATGCCCACGAGGCGCTTGGATTCCGGGCTGTCCAGGACCACCAGCCGATACACTTGTTGCTCTGCCATGCTTTTCGCCGCAGCGTCCAGTTCGTCATTGCCAAAGCAGTACAGAACCTTTTCACTCATGGCCTCCTGGACCGGAGTGGCCGATGGATCCTTGCCCTCGGCAAGACACCGAATCACCATATCGCGGTCGGTCGTGACGCCAATCAACCGGTCTTGATTGGCATCGGTGATGGGCAGGAAGCCCGCACCGATCTCCTGCATCTTCCTGGCGGCTTCCATGATCGAAGATCCAGCGGTGATGGTATCGACACTCTTTGTCATGGCGTCGGCAATTTTCATGACTGCCTCCCGTTTTTCGATGACTTCACCCCTTGGGACAGTCATGAGCACATGAGTTCCTGGGGCGGGGTGGTGATCCCCGGTGGAACACAACCGGATATGCCGTTGGAAAGAAGCGCACGGTTGATCATATGCTCATGAGCACTACACTCGACGGAAAGTCGAGCGTGCGTCATCTTCGGGGCTAAGCTGGTATGACCTTGATCGACCGCGCCGGCAGCTGGGTTCTTGTACAAGGAGAAATGGCTTATGAGTGAGCACAAAGGGCGTCGCCCCAAACCAGAAGAGATCAAAAGGATCGAGCGAATCTACGACACGGACTATGAAGTCGGTCAGGACAACATCAAGGCCATGGGAATGGACATTCACAACCCTGTGTTTGTTATCAGCTCGACGTTGATCCTTGTGTTTGTTGTCATGTCCATGATCCTCCCCGAGGTGTCGAAAGAGGTTCTGGAGTCGACTCGGGTCTGGATAGGGGAGCAGTTCGACTGGCTGTTTCTCACGGCCGGCAACCTGTTCGTGCTGTTTTGTCTGGCCCTCATCATTTTACCGGTGGGCAAGGTCCGGCTGGGAGGCCAGGATGCCAAGCCCGAGTTTGGCTATCTGTCATGGTTCTCTATGTTGTTCGCCGCTGGCATGGGGATCGGCCTGATGTTCTGGGCGGTTGCCGAGCCGGTGGGTTACTTCACGGAATGGTTCGGTACGCCGCTGAATGTGGGCGGCGGTGATGCAACGGCTTCCCTGGGTGCCACCATGTACCACTGGGGCCTGCATCCCTGGGCGATTTACGGTGTCGTGGCCTTGTCGCTGGCCTTTTTCGCCTACAACAAGGGTATGCCGCTGACCATTCGCTCGACGTTCTATCCGCTGCTCGGTGATCGGGTCTGGGGCTGGTTTGGCCACGTTATCGATACACTGGCCGTTCTGGCCACGTTGTTCGGTCTGGCGACCTCGCTGGGTCTGGGGGCGCAACAGGCCGCCAGCGGCATGGCATTCCTGTTCGGCGTTGACGGTGGTCTGATGACGCAGATTGCGATTATCATCGGGGTGACCGCGATTGCGGTGATCTCGGTGGTCCGGGGCATTCATGGCGGTGTTCGCCTGCTGAGTAACATCAACATGTTGGTCGCCCTAGCACTGCTGATTTTCGTCATGATCGCCGGGGGCCTGATTGCCTTCGTCGCCAATGCGGGCACGACTGTCTGGGGCTACGTCCAGTACATACTGCCGTTGGGCAATCCGGTCGGCCGTGAGGACACCACTTTCTATCATTCCTGGACCATCTTCTTCTGGGCCTGGTGGATTTCCTGGAGCCCGTTCGTCGGCATGTTCATCGCCCGTGTTTCGAAGGGTCGTACCGTGCGCGAGTTCATGACTGCTGTTCTGATATTGCCGATGCTCGTGACGGTGGTGTGGATGAGCGCCTTTGGTGGTGGCGGCATTGATCAGGTCAGGGAAGGTGTGGGCCAACTGGCCGATGGCATCGGCGACTCCTCGCTGGCCCTGTTCCAGATGCTCAATGAGATGCCGTTCACGGGTATCACATCCTTCCTGGCCATCGTGCTGGTCCTCGTGTTCTTCATCACATCCTCGGATTCCGGCTCGTTGGTCATCGATAGTATCACCTCGGGAGGCAAGCTGGACGCGCCTACGCCACAGCGCATCTTCTGGGCTGTAATCGAGGGCCTGGTAGCCGGCATGCTGCTCGCCATCGGCGGCGATGCGGCCCTCAATGCGCTACAGGCCGGAGCGATCAGCACCGGCCTGCCATTCACCGTTGTGCTGCTGTTCATGTGTGTGAGCCTGGGCATAGCGCTTTATCAGGAGTTGAAACTGATCAAGCATGGCTATGCCTGACCGGTGATCCACTCAATGCACCGGGAAGCGGCCCCAGTACCGAAAGGTTTCGGGGCCGCTTCCCCCGCCGGAAAATGCACGCCTCGGCTGCCGTCATGGGGCCTGGCGTTCAATCGACGGTATGACCACCGGATCGCCAGCGCCAGACCGCCTTCTCCGCCTCGACCAGCAGGTACACAATGGCCGCGCCGGCGATGATGATGCCCCAGTGGTGCCAGGCCAGTGCACCGCTGCCGAACAGCACCTGCATGGGCGGGGTGTAGATCCAGGCCAGTTGCAGGAACACCACCAGCATGGCAAAGATCAGGGCCGGCTTGAGTTCGAAAGGATTCTTCAGGCGCGCGCTTCCATCCTGAGAGGTGGTTTGGCCGCTCCAATACTAGAACAGGGCAGGCCCCGAGCTAGTTGACGACCGTCATGGCCACCAGCGGCCACACCAGGGTGGTCGCGAGGGTCCAGCTGAAGACATTGCTGATGATCAGCACTCGCGGAAACATGGTCGCGCACGCGACGAGAATACCTGCTACCAGGATGTTCTCAGAGCCCTCACCCGTGCGCGCAAGTCGGGAAAAATTGACGGTCGCCGCAGTGGAAGAGGCGAGTCCGCCGAGGAGCCCGGTCGCCATGATGCCGCGACGCGTGCCGACAAGCTTCGTCGCACAATAGCCAACGAAGGAGATCCCGGCGATCAGGACGACCACCTGAATCCGTGGCCAACCCCGTCTGCGGGACCGGAAGCCGACCATGGTTGGGAAGCAATCCCGCGAAGGACGCTGTGACCGGTGGCCAACCAGCGTTCAGGGTACCTGAAGGCGTTCATCCATGAAATTTGAGCCCATCCAAGCAGAGCATGGTGGCGATTCCCGAGGTGCATTCCACGGGTATCCACGCCGCCTGGGTTCCAGCTGTGCGAGAGGGCTTGGGATGTGAATCGCCTTATCCGTCTATCCGGACGCGCAGGTCTTGAGCTGCGTGAGTACACGCTTGAAGGCGGCGAAGCCGGGACAATGGGCGTCAAAACGTAGCCGTACCTGGCGGGTATGGTGAACCAGTTGTGCCGCAACTCCTGAAACACCGTGCGGATGCGGCGGCGCTTGGCGGGTGATGGCGCACGGGTGAGTCATTGCCGATCAGACCCTTCAGGCCGATCCAGCGCAGGACGTTGTAGACGAAAGTGCCCGCTGTCATGACCAGGGTGTTGGTGTCGAACTTGCCGGAGGGCAGGCGCTCCAGGTCCATGTCGGTCTTGAACTCGGAATGGAATTGCTCGCAGGTAGCATGGCCGCGATACAGCCCTTGCGGTCAATGGTGCGCTCCACCACGCGCATGACGCGTCGGAAGGTGTACTCCTGCCCTTGCCAACTCCGGGTTTCGTTGACGCTGAAGGTGGCGATCCGCTTACCCTCGCGGGGCGTTTCCCACTTGACCTTGCTCGCCTCCAGGCCATCCGCATGCGCCAGCCAGTCCGCCGCCGACGCCTGTCGGGGGTCCACTTGATGATGAAGTCAATGCCTTCGGCTTGCGCGCGCACTCGGTTTTCCAGGGCATCATGGGCACTGTCTAGGCGCATCAGAATGGGGCGTTCAGTGAGGCTGCGCGCCGCTGGCAGCACGCGATCCAGCACGAACCCAAAGCCGTTCTGATTGTTCTCGGATCCTGGCTTGAGCTCGGTGGCCAGACACCAGCCCTCTTCACCCAGATACGCCGGCATCACGCCGTAGCCGTCAAAGCCCAATAGGTGTAGCCCACACCTTCCTTGTGGGTGCCCGAGTTATCCTGGGCAAACAGATCCAGATCCAGCGCCACATGGCCGCAGGACAACGGTGTCACCGGCACCTTCGCCTGCTGAAGGAAGGTCAGGTTGGCCCGATCCAGGGCGCGGGCATAATCCATGGCCGAGGCATCCATGCTCTGACGCAATCGCGCTGCCGACAGCCCGCGCTTCAAGCCCATGCAGGACAGAAAGAAGGGATCCTTGCGCACCCCCTCGGCGGCTTCAAAGTCGCTCTTGCCCAGGGTCAGCAGCCCCAGGTAGGTGCTGAGCACCTGACCATGGTCGGTGCCCCGGTAAGATCCCATCGACTTCACCGCCTGATCCAGGCGGGATGCCGCAATCGCCTCGCCAATCAGGGCCAGCCCCGCATGGGCGGTGAGAATCCGGCGCGGCGACTGCTCAAGGCGAGGTTTTTTGAGGGGCATCTGGGTTCACCCAACTGGTGCAACGGGAAGCCCCGATTTTCTCATTTATCTTGTTGTTTTTGAGGGCTAATCATGAAATTTGGCGAGATTTCGTCACGGATTCAGGGACCATCCACCAGATGCGATAGAGGTTCAGGGACTCCCAGGGTCCGTAGCCCTGGTTCGAGAGCAATGGGAGGGAGAGGTGGTGCCATGAGATCGGGGCCCACCAGGTCGCTGATGGGGGTGTCGAGGATGTGACCGAGCTCGTCGCGGTTTTCCGGGGTCAGTTCTGGATCTATTACCACGATGTCGGATTGCCATCTGATCGGGGCTGCGTACTCCATGATAAAGTGTGATCAGTCGGTGTAGATCCCACTGCCATGCCGGTGCGGGTAGACCCAGTTGGTGCCATGAGGGCTGGAGCCATGTTCGAACGAGCACCTCAGGGAATTGATTCTGTCGAGTCCCTGTTGCTTGACCTTTCAGGTGTGCTGTATGTGGGGGACGAAGCCGTTCCCGGGGCGCGGGAAGCGGTGGAGATGGCTCGCAGCGCGGGACTTCCCCTGCGGCTGATCACGAATACGACGCGGCAGCCGCGCAGGCGCATCCTGGATCGGCTGCGTACACTTGGGTTCGACTTCCCGGACGAGGCGCTCACCACCGCCCCGAGCGCGATCCGTGCAGAACTTCAGCGACAGGGACGAGCAGCCCGATTCTTCGTGCACCCGGATCTCAGGGCTGAGTTTGCGGATTGCGACTCCGCGGCTGGCGACGCTGAGGTTGTGGTGCTGGGCGATATGGGCGAGCATTTCAGCGTCGAAACGCTGAACAATGCCTTCCGCACGCTCATGGACGGCGCAGAACTGTGGGCCATGGGTATGAACCGATACTTTCAGGAGCCCACCGGGCTGTCGCTGGATCTGGGACCTTTCGTCCGCGCACTGGAATATGCCGCTGAGGTGGAGGCAAAAAACTTCGGGAAGCCCGACAAGCGGCTTTTCCATGCAGCCATCGCGGGCCTCGAACTGCCACCGGAGCGGGTACTCATGGTGGGTGACGATTATGCCGGTGATATTGATGGGGCACGCTCCGCCGGACTGGCGGCCTGCCTGGTGCGGACCGGGAAGTACCGCGCCGGAGACGAGGATCGTGTCTCCTGCTCCGGCGCGGGTCTGGCAGAAAGCCTTCAGAACATTGTCCAAGGGGTGCTTCAGGCCGATTGACCCGCACGATACTCAGGCGGCTTTTTTCTGCTCGAAGCAGTCCTGGTGCCGCCCTCATAGTCGAGGACATCAGTGAAGCCGGTATTGTCGAGCTTCGCCGCGGCCTTGCGGGAGGCGTCGCAGTCGAAGTTGGCGCAATAGACCACGATCTTGCGATCCTTGCCCCCGGCGACGCGACCCACCTGCTGTTACGTCCCACCCTATCAGAGGCCTCCCATCACGCCCTCTCTGAGGCGAAATAAAGAGCTCGCCTCGCATGAGCCTCACCAACACATGGGAATAACCTGTCCGGTCCAGAGCGGTTTGGAGTCACTGGTCAGTGCAGAGCAAATGCCCGGTTCGGGCCGACAGCCGATACCAACCTTTTGCACTCAGGTTAAACCTGCAGTGCAGGTGGCATATTGGGGCCCAAAAGTTCCAGCACCTGGGCGCGATCGAAGGATCTCCGCCGCTGGACAACCCGGGCAAGTGGGTGGACATTATGACGCGTGAACCCGCATGCGTTGCAGGAGTTGATTGCTGATCTCGCCGAGGCGTTCGCTCTACCCGGCGTGGCCGCTGGTGTGTGGCACGCCGGGAAGGAAAGCATTGCTTACCACGGGGTGACGAGCATCGAGAACCCGTTACCGGTTGATGAACACACACTGTTCCAGGCGGGTTCCATTGGCAAGACATTGACCGCCACGGCGGTGGTCAGGTTGGCCGAGGCCGGTGTTTGAGCAGGATTAAGTGCCGTCGTCACAGCCAACCACGCTGCATGTGAAACTCGTGAGCGGCCAGGTGGATCGTTACGTGTTCGTGGACGGGCCCTGCCGGGCGTCATCGGCTATTTTGTCCCTGGTGGTGGGAACTTGCACCCGGTCAGCAGCCCTACGATCCCGGCGAGCAGGCGGACCTGGTGGCCTATCTGCGCAGCGCGCTGGATCTTCATGGTGGTGATGAGACTGAATCACACTGTGTGCGATAGGCCGGCTCGCCAAACCCAGAGCCCCTGTCGTAGCCATGACAAGCACTCAGTTCCTGCACGTCGCCGGCTACGTGAACCTCAACGACACCCATTACACGGCCCAGGCGAGCCTCAACCGGCGAATTGCCGCCGTATCGATCATGCGCTGAGTCCAGGGCTTGTGCCAATGATGTGCTGTGGCTATCCTCTCGCGCGAATGGTGCCCGGCATGAGTCGGGAGAATAGGGAAACCGGTGCGGAGGCCTCCTCCTAATCCGGTGCTGCCCCCGCAACTGTAAGCGGAGAGTGCCCTCCATCGCCACCGGACCAGCCCCCTTGGGGACGGCCGGGAAGGCGGAGGGTGCTGCGACCCGCGAGCCAGGAGACCTGCCATCCATTGATAGCCGCCAGACCGGACGGGGTGTCCGGCGGAGGGATCGCCAATGGCGACATGTCCCAGCCTCGGGCTGTGGGGCATTTCCTTTCGAAAAAGCGCACTCCACCGGGACGGCCCTGACATTCCGCGCCGCACGCCCTTCATTGGTGTGCTGCCGTGTTTACCAACCGAAAGGCCGATCATGACCCGATTCTCCCGCGCCGCCGCGATCCTCGCGCCCACGCTTGCCCTGGCACCCGCCGCCGCCACGGCCGAAACGCTCACCCTGTTCGTTTCAGGTCAGGATCTCGCAACCGAAGGGTTCAACGCCCCGCAACTGACGAAAGACGGCTGGCAGCTCAGCTTCTCGCGTGTGATCGCCACCGTCGACCATGTGACCGCCTGGCGCACGGATCCGCCGTTCGCGGCAGACGGCCCCGGGATCACCGGCGATGCGCTGGAAATGGTTGGTCCCTTTACCGTTGACCTGGTCGCTGCCGATGACAAGGACCGTGTCGAGGTGGCCACCGTGGACGCCGAACAAGGGTTTTACAACGCACTTTCCTGGACGTTGGCGCCAGCGCCGGAGGGCGAGTTTGAGGGATTTTCACTGGTCTTCGAGGGCACGGCCACCCGCGATGGGGAGGAGGTGGACTTCACCCTGGCCACCCGTGATGCAATCGCCCATGCCTGCGGCGAATACGTGGGCGACGAACGCAAGGGCTTTGTCACGACTGGCGAGGGTTCCGACCTGGAGATCACGCTGCACCTGGACCATTTGTTCGGCCGCGCAGACTGGGCTGCTGATGATCCCACCAACCTTGAGGCACTGGGTTTCGACGCCTTTGCTGAAGGCGGGATGCAGGAGTTCTCGCTGAATGGTCTGCATGTTGGTCATGTGGGCGAGGGACATTGCCATGACGGCCCACTCTAACGGGGTTGCCACGGCGATGGCGGGGCTCCTGGCCCTTGCGCCGCTGACTGCGCTGGGTCATGCCGCGTTGCTCGATGCCGAGGCAGCCACGGCCATCCGTCTGCACGCCCAATACGATACCGGCGAGCCCATGGCCGAGGCGCAGGTCATCATCTACGCCCCCGACAATCCCACCCGCGCCTGGCGCCAGGGTACGACCGACGCCGAGGGGCGCTATCTCTTCGCTCCCGACCTGGAGGTGCCCGGCCGCTGGACGGTGCAGGTGCGCCAGGCCGGGCACGGGGCCGTTGCCCATGTGGAGGTGGGCCCTTCAGGCGCTGATGGAGATGCCGATGCCCCTGTTCTCGCTTTCACAGGCGGGTACGCTGAGACCGGGCCGCTGCAGCAAGTGGTGATGGTGGCGCTGGTGGCCTGGGGTGCGTTGGGCACGGGGCTTTACTTCTGGCGCCGGAGGCGTGGCGATGCATCTGCCTGACGGATTGCTGCCGGTGGGCATGGTCGTCGGCGGCTATATCGGCAGCGCCGCGCTTCTGGGTTTCAGTCTCACCCGGATTGCGCGCCTGCCCGATCCGGGCGCGGCCATGCCGAGGGCAGCGATGCTGACCGCAGTGTTTTTCGCTGTTTCATCCCTCGCGGTGCCGGTGCCGCCAACGACGGTGCATCCGATGCTGGCGGGGCTGATGGGCGTGCTCCTGGGCTGGTACGCGGTACCGGCGATCCTGGTAGGCCTGTTCCTGCAGGCGGTCCTGTTCGGCCATGGCGGGCTGACCACGCTGGGGCTGAACGGGTTGATCCTTGCGCCGGCCGCGCTGATCGCCTGGGGGGTCTGGCGGGCCCTGGAACCACGGGCGTCCACCTTCGCGGCGGTGATTGCCGGCAGCGGTGGGGTGGTGCTGTCTCTGGCGGTCTTCGCCGTTTTCGTGCTGTGGGGACTCCCTGCCGAGGTGGATGCTGCGGCGGAGCGGGCTGCGCTGGCCGTTTTCCTGCTTGCCCATCTGCCACTGGTGCTGGCCGAAGGGGTGCTTGTCGCGGTCGTGCTGCGCGTGCTTGCCAGGGTGGAACCGGGACTTCTGCCCCGTGCCTGACGGCGATGCCCTGGTGGGGCCGGACCAGGCGGGTCTGCTGCCGGACGATCCGCGCGCGCGGCTGGCGATGGCGCTGCTCCTCGCCTTCGGCTTCGCCGCGGTGGAGCAGGTGATGACCGTCCCGCTGTTGCTCGTGCTGGCGCTGGCGCTGGCGCTCGCTTCGGGGCAGCCCTGGCGTGTACTGCGGGGGCTGCGGGCGCCGCTCGTGCTGGCAGGCGCCTTCCTGCTGGTGTTCCCCCTCGTGGCCGGGCCGACGGTGCTGTGGCAGGCTGGCCCGCTGCGCCTGCATGCCGAAGGTCTTCAGGTCGGTCTCCTGGTCGCTGGCCGGCTGCTGGCGATCGTGACCGTGACGCTGGCGCTTCTTTCCACACTCCCACCGCACAGGCTGGCAGCCGGGCTTCGTGGCCTCAAGGTGCCGGCTGTGCTTGCCGACCTGCTGCTGCTGACGCTGCGCTACCTTGAGCAGGTCCGGAGCGAGATCCTGCGCGCCCGCCTGGCGGGGCGATTACGCGGCGAGCGGCCGGGCTGGCGCAACCTGCCGGGGCATGGTCTGATACTGGCCGCCGCGCTGATCCGCGGCCAGCGGCGGGCCGAGACCCTTTGGGCGGCGATGCGGCTTCGGGGCCACTCGGGCGGCCTCGCGGCACCGTTGGCCCCGATGGTGGCGCGCGACCGGGTCGGGATCATGCTGGCCGCGGGACTTGCCATGCTGGTGCTGCTGGTGGACCGGGTCGGATGACGGCGCGGGTGCAGGCGCAGGGGTTGTCGGTGGCCTGGCCCGGCCAGGTGCCGCTGCTCACGGCCCTCGATATCGCGTTGGCGCCGGGCGAGCGGGTGGGGCTGGTGGGTCCCAATGGTTCGGGCAAGTCGAGCCTGTTCCTGACGCTGGCGGGCGTGCTGCCGGTGGCGGCGGGCGTGCTGGAAATCGATGACGCGCCGGTTCGTCCTGGCGCCTTCAACCCCGCCGTCGGCCTCGTCTTCCAGCAGGCCGAGGATCAGCTCTTCTGCCCCACCCTGGCCGAGGACGTGGCGTTTGGCCCGCGCAACCTGGGCCTGACGGGCGCGGCACTGGAGGCGCGGGTGGCCGAGGCCCTCTCGGTCTGTGGACTTACCGATCTGGCGTCGCGCCCCGTTCACCACCTCTCGGGCGGCGAGAAACGGCGCGCCTGTATCGCTGGCGTGCTGGCTTTGCAGCCACGGCTGATGCTTCTGGATGAGCCTTCCGCCGCGCTTGACCTGCGCAGCCGCCGTCGACTGATCACGCTGCTGTCCGGCATGGAGCAGACGCTCATGGTGGCGAGCCACGATCTTGAAATGATCCTCGATCTCTGCCCCCGGGTGATCCTGATCGATGATGGCCGCATACGCTCCGATGGCCCGAGCGCAGCGATCCTCGGCGATCAAGCCCTGATGGAAACGCATGGCCAGGAGGTGCCAGCAAGCCTGCGCGCCAGAATCCGGGCAAGATCGGAAACAATGATCGCTCGGCCGTCGTAGGTTCCCCGATTCGACTGCCGTTCGGGAATCGCTCGGAACAATGCACCTGTGTCTTCGTCTGCGCCCGCCGACAGACTCAGTGCCTGGGCACCTCGCTCAGCAAGGCTTCAAGCGTCTCTGCTTCCAGGATGGCATCAGCCCAGGTTTCCAGTTGCTCGGTATCGGCCTGGTCGAGTCGGGTTTGCGCCCATGCGGGGATCGTGCCGTACTTCTTGACGATCTGCCTGGCCAGCATGCGACGAGTGCCTTGCTCACGCCCTTGTCCAAGGCCCCGTTCAAGGCCTTCTTCAAGGCCCTCCTGGCGCCAGAGTTCCTCTCCATTGTAGAGCACGGGCAGGACAGGCGACAGCTTGCCACTGGGTGTCAGTTTGTTCTGGCGGGTCAGATCCTGGTAGAGCAGTCCCACATAAAAAGTCCAGGGACGAGGCGGACGGTCGGCAGCCCGTTATCCTCGGGGCTGTGCAGGTTTTGACGGATTCATGGACAATGCCGCCAATGGACGGCAGCCGCTGCATTGCCCATCTCGACATGGATGCGTTCTACGCGTCCGTGGAACTGCTGCGCTATCCGCAACTGCGGGGGCAGCCCCTTGTGGTGGGTGGGCGCCGTGTCATGGCGCCAACGGTTGGCGACGAGGGTGTCCTTCAGTTCACCCATCTGCGTGACTACCGTGGCCGGGGCGTGGTGACCACCGCGACCTACGAGGCGCGTGCCCGGGGCGTGCGTTCCGGCATGGGCCTGATGACCGCCGCCCGGCTCGCACCGGATGCGGTTCTGCTACCTGCTGATTTCACGGCCTACCGGCACTACTCGATGCGCTTCAAGGTGGCGGTTGCCTCCCTTGCACCGAGGATTGAGGACCGTGGGATCGACGAGATCTACATCGACCTGACCTCCCACGGCAGCGACCCTGAGCCATTCGCCCGCCGGATCAAGGAGGCGGTGCACGCGGCGACGGGATTGTCCTGCTCGATCGGCATCGCGCCCAACAAGCTGCTGGCGAAGATGGCTTCGGAGTTCGACAAGCCGGACGGTCTCACGCACGTGGGTCCGGCGGATCTGGTGGACCGCATATGGCCGTTGAAGGCCAGCAAGATCAACGGAATCGGGCCCAGGAGCACAGAGCGGTTGGCGTGCCTGAATATTCATACCGTTGGTGATCTCGCCCGGGCAGATCTCGGGCTTTTGCAGGAACACTTCGGACCCCGATATGCCGCCTGGCTGCATGACGCGGCGCACGGACGTGATGATCGGCCGGTGGTTACGGAGGCCGAGCGCAAGTCGGTCAGCCGCGAGACCACCTTCGAGCGCGATCTGCATCCGAGGCAGGACCGTGCCGAACTCACCGGGATCCTGGTGGCGCTATGTGAACGGGTGGCCGCTGATCTGCAGGCGCTGGGCATGCGTGGACGGACCGTGGGCATCAAGCTGCGCTATGGGGATTTTCGCACGCTGACCCGGGACCACACGCTGCGCGTGCCCATTGATGCGCCGGCGGACCTGCTGGCCGCCAGCCGGGAGTGCCTGCGCCGGGCGCCCATGGATCGGCCTTTGCGGCTGCTGGGCGTGCGCGTGAGCACCCTGGTGCCGGTTGCCGATGTCGCTGAAGACCCGGGGCTCTGGGAGCAGGGCGAGTTGGCCTTCGACGAGTGAAACTGCTGGCGTTTGGCGAGGCTGGGGACGTGGCGCCAGGGTGGATACCTGCAGTCGACCCAGAGCGGGCACCTATAGACCTGTCACGAACGACCCCTTATCGACCTTCTACTGCCCCCGGGGACATCCTCTCTATGCCAGGTTCCTTGAGGAATGATGCTGCTCGTGATTAAGCTGCGCGTGGTTCAAGAACGCCCTGTATCGAAAGTTGCCGAGAGAACCAGGAACTTCTCCATTTCCTCGGCAGGCAAGGGACGGCTATACAGATAACCTTGGCCCTGTACGCAGCCATGATCGAGCAGGAAGTCCCGCTGCACGGTGTTTTCAATGCCCTCAGCGATGACCTTCATACCCAGGGTCTCGCCCAATCCGATGATGGCCCGGATGATGGCGGCATCCTCGGGATGATTGGCGGGGTCTTCCTCCATCTCGGAGACGAAGGATTGGTCGATCTTGATGGCGTGCACCGGCAGACGCTTGAGATAGTTGAGCGAGGAATAGGCAGTGCCGAAATCATCAATGGAGACACGGATACCATGATCGTTGAGTTCGGTCAGCGTGCGTATGGTCTGTTCAATGGAACTCATTGCCGCGCTTTCGGTGATTTCGATTTCCAGATCGTTCGCCTCCAGGCCGGTATCGGCCAGCATCCCCAGAATGCGTTCAACCACGTCGGGCTCACGCAGCTCCCGTGCCGACAGGTTCACCGCCACAGTCACGGTTGGCACGTTCCGGGCCTTCCAGGCGCGAATCTGTTCGCAGGCCTGTCGCAGCACCTCCGGCCCCAGTGAGAGAATGAAGCCGGTCTCCTCCGCCAGGGGAATGAAGCGACCTGGCGAGATCATGCCCCATTGGGGGTGACGCCAGCGCACCAGGGCTTCCAGGCTGAGCATGCGCCCGCTGGCCAGGTCCACCCGGGGCTGATAGACGAGATGGAATTCGTCTCTCTCCAGTGCCTGGCGCATGGACTGATCCAGTTCCATGCGTTCCTGTAGCGCCGCATCCATCTCCGGGGTGTAGAAATGATAGCAGCGTCGACCCTCGGCCTTGGCGCGATACATGGCGGCATCGGCATGACGTATCAAGTCTTCCGGGCGGTCACTGTCGCCGGGATAGACGGAAATACCGATACTCACGGTCACGGACATCTGATGACTCGATAAGAAGATCGGTTGGCTCAAGACCTGCTGAATTTTCTCAAGCACGAGAATGGTGTACTCCGCATGAGATAGGTTGGGCAGGAGCAGGATGAATGAGTCCCCGCTGAAGCGGGCTACAGTTTGCCCCTCGCACAGCAGGCTGCGCAGGCGATGCGCCACCTGGATCAGCAGTTGGTCCCCCAGGGCATGACCCAGAGAATCGTTGACCACCTTGAACTCATCCAGGTCGATTAGCATCACGGCCAGGGTATGTTCATCGTGACGGGCCTGGGCTATCGCCTGCCCAATCCGGTCCAGCATGACGCCGCGATTGGGCAGGCCCGTCAATGGATCGTGGAAGGCAAGATATTCCAGACGCTCGTTCAGGGCGCGCTTGTCGGAGATGTCCTCCGCCAGCTTGATGTAGTGAGTGACTTCACCTCGTCCATTGCGGATCGGTGAGATCCGTGCCTGCTCCCAGTAAGGCTCGCCCGAGCGGGTGCGATTGTTGAATTCGCCCTCCCAGGTGTCACCATTGCGGATGGTTTCCCAGAGTTTTGGGTATTTTGCGGTATTCTTGCCGCCATATCGCAGCATCCCGGGGCGCCGCCCCATCACCTCGTCCTTAGAGAAGCCGGTAATGTCGCAGAAGCGCTGATTCACGTACTGGATCACCCCGTCGGTGTCCGTGAGCATCGCGACACTGGGACTTTGCTCCACCGCGTAGGCCAGTCGCTCGCTTTGCTCCTCGACCAGTTTGCGCTCGGTCACATCCAGGCTGGAACCCAGGATCTTGCTGAGGCGTCTGTCCGCGCCATAGACGGGGGAGGCCTGATACAGGATCCATCGCCACCCACCGGCCTGATGACGCATGCGCATCTCGATACGAAATCGCCCCTTGGGCTGACATGTGTACTGTTCGAACGTCCGAAGGGTCTCATGCCGGTCATCGGGATGGATCAATGATCGCCAGGCCTCCATATCATTGTCCAGTTCATGCTCCTGGTAGCCGAGTTGCGCTTTGAGTTCACGCGAGAAAAAGACATCTCCACTTGGCCGCCATTCGAAGAGGCCCACGTTGCCTCCCTGGACCGCTTCCCAGAGTCTCTCCTGTTCCTGGAGTCGCGCCAGCATGTCCATATCCATGCAGTACAGGTGCGGTTCTCCATCTGCATGTGGCACGACCACATGGCATGAAAGCACTTTCACCGGGTGTCCCTCCCGATGACGCAGAATCAGCGTTTCCGATGCGGGCAGGCTGTCTCCCCGACGTATCCACCGCATCCGCTCGTAAAAGACATCAAGATCCTGCGGTGGGATGATGAGGTCCGCCAGGTTGCTGCCCAGTGCCTCTTGGGCAGTGTAGCCATACAGGCGCTCACTGGCGGGATTCCAGTAGATCACCGTTCCATCCAGTCGATATCCCTGGATCGCGATATCCGGCACGGTGTCCAGCAATTGGATCAGAGCTGTGTCATAGCCACGCTGCACCGTATTTATCTCACGACGTGCGGTGATGTCCCGATGCGTCCCCCGATGCCCGCGATAGCGACCCGATTCGTCCCAGACGACTCGGCAGTGGTGCTCGATCCAGCGAATCCTTCCAGAACGTGTCATGATGCGAAAATGCAGTAGTGCAGGAGTATGCTGGCTACCTGCGCTCAGGTGTTCATGATATAAATTCCGATCATCCGGGTGGATGATTCTGAACATCAGTTCCGGGTCATCAATGAAATCCTGAGCGGGATATCCAGTGATCACTTCGCAAGCGGGCGACACGTATAGGAATTGCTTGTCCTCGCTGCTCCAATAATCCCAGTCCGGGGAGAATTGAGTGAGCACACGATAACGTTCTTGCTCTTCGGATAGTCGGCAGGGCAACTCTGCGATGGTCTGTCGCTGTCCCCTGGTTGAGGTCTGATTCACCACTGTGCACATGAATCCTGTGGATTCCCCGTCGGCACCTGAGAGATGGATGAGCCTGAGGTCCGCAATCACTCCCTGTCCGTCACTGCCTTGCAGGGGGATCCCACATCGTTCTGCCGCTCCGTCGCGGGCGGCTTCCTCCAGGGCTTTGCGCAAATCAGATTCATGCTCAGGGCCTGCAAGGTGTGAAAAATGCCGCCGATCCGTGGACATTAGCGCCTGCGCAGCGCCATTGGTATCGGATGCTTCACCTTGATGGTTGAGCGCGAGGATGGAGTATGGGGGCCACTCATTGACGCTCTGCTTATCATGCGCAGCTAGATCACCTTGGATCCTCTCATGGTGCGCTCTTGCAGGTTTTTTGTCCTCTTCCATGTGAGTCATTCAATCGCAGTTCTTGACATATCGCAAGGACGAGCCTGCACACTTGTCTAAAATTTCGACACCCTACCAATAAACATGTAGCTCTTCCATTTCACGGTACGTTCGGGTGGCAGACGGAGGTGAAAGCCAGTCGGACGGTGTAAGTCCTTCGCAAAGCGAACATGTGTCAGACTCGCCAGTGGTCATGGCGTTTGATAATGTGCCTCATGCCTCCGGTCTGGGAGGGGGTATGGCCCTGGAGGAGTTCAAGTGTTTTTTCAACGATTCCGATTGACGCCCAAGCTGCTGATTCTGTTTGGTATCCCCATGGTGCTGGCGCTGGTTGTGGTGGCCCTCATTGTCATCGCTCAGGTTAACCACCGGGTGGTGGGTTTGATGCACGACACGGCTCAGAATCGGGCCAGCGCGGGCTCAGATAGCGTGGGATGGTGGCTGGAGTCGCACATGGGGGTGGTGCGCACCCTGGCGCAGACACCGGTGCTGGCTTCAGGCAATACCGACAGCATCTCGGGCGTCCTTCAGCACTTTGGTCAGCGCATGAGCGATGAATACGAGGTGCTGTTCTTCGCCGACGTCGATGGCGAGGCCTACTACCACAATGAACACCGCTCCAACCTGGCCGATCGGGGCTATTTCCAGCGTATCGTCCGGGATCAGACGGACGTGTCCGTGGTCACCGATCCTGTCTACTCGCGCAGCACCGGGAACCCCATCACCGTCCTTGCCCATGCTGTGGAAAATGCGCAAGGCGAAGTGCTGGGCGTGCTGGCCGCCACGGTGACCCTGGACACCCTGTCCCGCATTGTTGTGCAGGTCATCGACCAACCCGGGGCCGTGGCCTGGGTTCTGGATTCTGGCGGCATGACCATCGCCCACCCGGATACCCGGCGACTCATGTCGGAAAATGCCCTTGATGTGGCCAATCAGGAGTATGTCGCCATTGCCCAGCGCATGGTGGCCGGTGACCAGGGCATTGGGGAGTACGTGGATGATCAGGGACGCGCGTTCAATGTGGCGTACCAGCCCATTCCCGATACGCCGGGCTGGTCCCTGGCGGTCGCCATCCCAACGGACCATTTGCTGGCGACTGCGCGCGAGCTGCGGACAACGCTGATCGTCGTCTTCGGGATGACCCTCTTGTTGCTGGCCGGGATCATCATTTGGGTGGCCCGCATGATCGTGCGCCCGGTGCGTGAAACACGCCAGGCGCTGGACGATATTGCTGCCGGGGATGGTGATCTCACCCAGCGGCTCAATGAGGATCGCCATGACGAATTCGGGGATCTGGCACGCAGTTTCAATACCTTTGTCGATGGTGTTCACACTCTCGTGAGGCAAGTCTCGGAGGCCGCCAGTCAGTTGTCGGCGGCAGCCGAGCAATTGTCCGTGTCCAGCCGGCAGGCCAGTGAACAGGTTCAACAGCAGCAATCCGAGACCGAGCAGGTGGCGACCGCGATGACACAAATGGCGGCCACCGTGACCCAGGTGGCCGGTAACGCCAGCCAGGCCGCCGATGCTGCTGCCGAATCGGACCGCGCTGCCCATTCGGGTGCCGAGGTGGTGCAACTCACCTCACGGGAGGTGGGCGAGCTGGCCGAAGAGGTGCAGAGCGCGGTGTCCGTGATCAACCGCCTGCAGGGCGATGCCGAGAGCATTGGGACGGTGCTGGAGGTGATCCGTGGCATTGCCGAGCAGACGAACCTGCTGGCGCTCAATGCCGCCATCGAGGCTGCACGTGCCGGGGAGGCAGGTCGCGGGTTTGCGGTGGTGGCCGACGAGGTGCGCACGCTGGCCACCCGCACGCAGAGTTCCACCCAGGAGATCCGGGGCATCATCGAGAAACTGCAGGGTGCTGCCAATGATGCGGTGAAGGTCATGGATGCCGGGCATGCCAAGGCCACCGATGGTGTGTCTTCTGCTGAACGGGCCGCCAGGGCCCTGGAGGACATCACCCAAAGCATCAGCACCATCAATGACATGAACACCCAGATTGCCAGTGCCGCAGAGGAGCAGTCAGCCGTAGCAGAGGATGTGCACCGCTCGTTGACGCGAATCAGCAGCGGCGTGGAACAGGCTGCCAGCGGTTCCACGCAGATTGCCGCGGCCAGCGATGAGCTGGCGCGGCTGGCGGCTGATCTTCAAATGCGGGTAGGACGTTTCAAGGTATGACTTTTGGGGCGTGCCTGAGGTTCCTACGCCTGCCCGGGATTTTA
>NZ_JAJNAN010000040.1:0-27382 GCF_022227565.1 Ectothiorhodospira sp. 9100 | reverse complement strand
ACTCAAGGCCGTCGGGCCACTCCTCGGGATCGATATTGAAGGCCACCGCGTTCACCCGTACCGAGCCATCCACCGGCTGCAGGGTCAAACGCAAGTGACGTCCATCACTCAGCGGGCGACGCTCCCGTATATGGAACACACCATCGAACAAGGGTTCCGGAAAACCCTGTCCCCAGGGGCCGGCAGCGCGCAGGCGTTCGGCGGTTTCGAGATTGAGTTCATGATCAAGGAGCGGGCCGTCGCTGTGAATGATCCCCTCCAGATCGCCAGGATCCAGGGTCTCGCGTACGGTGGCCTCGAAGGCCTCCCGGAATGGCTTCAGGTGATCCTCCGGCAGGCTTAGACCCGCCGCCATGGCATGCCCGCCAAACCGGGTGATCAAACCCGGATGACGGGTGGCGATGGCTTCCAGCGTGTCGCGGATGTGCAAGCCGGGGATGGAGCGAGCCGATCCCTTGAGGGTGCCCTCATCCGCTCGGGCAAAGGCAATCACCGGGCGATGCACACGGTCCTTGATGCGTGAGGCGAGAATCCCGATCACCCCCTGATGCCAGTCGGGCTCGTAGAGACACAACCCATGCCAGTGAGCCAGGTCGGGACGCTCAGCCAGCAGGGTCTCCAGCGTGACCAGTGCCTGTTCCTGCATGTCCTTTTCCACCTCCCGGCGTTCCCGATTCAGGTCATCCAGAGTCTGTGCCAGGGCACGGGCCTGGGCTGGGTCATCGGTCAACAGGCATTCGATGCCGATGGACATGTCATCCATGCGCCCAGCCGCATTCAGACGCGGACCCACGGCAAACCCCACGTCTGACGCCACCACCCGGGCCGGGTTGCGACCGGCCACTTCGAGTAGCGCTCGGATGCCGGGAACGGCGCGCCCGGCGCGCATGCGTCGCAATCCCTGATCCACCAGGATCCGGTTATTGCGATCCAGGGGCACCACGTCGGCCACCGTACCCAGGGCCACGAGATCCAGCAGATCCGCCAGATTGGGCTGGGCCAGCCCACGCTGGGTGAACCAGTCCGTGGCGCGCAGTCGGTCCCGCAGCGCGGCCATCACATAGAAGATCACCCCCACTCCTGCCAGTGCCTTGCTGGGAAATGCATCGTCCGGGAGATTGGGATTCACCACAGCATCGGCGGGCGGCAGGTGCTGACCCGGCAGATGATGATCCGTGATCAATACCTTCATGCCTGCCGCCTGGGCAGCGGCCACTCCGTCCAGGCTGGAGATACCGTTGTCCACGGTGATGAGCAGATCGGGTTCACGCTCACGGGCCACGGCAACGATCTCCGGGGTGAGTCCATAGCCATATTCAAAGCGGTTGGGTACCAGATAATCCACCCGGGTTGCTCCCATATCCCGCAGGGCACGCAAGGCCAGGGCCGTGCTGGTGGCCCCGTCGGCATCAAAGTCACCTACCACGAGGATCGACCAACGCTCCTCAAGGGCCTGCTGCAACAGGGCGCTGGCCGCCTCGACCCCGGAAAGTAACTGCGTCGGGGCCAGCCCCGCCAGGGCATGATCCATCTGTGCCGGGTCGTGGATACCCCGATGGGCATAGAGTCGGGTGAGCAGATCGGCTCCCTGGGGTGTGTCGCTGGGGCGTTGCAGGCGTCGGTGGGCCTTCATGGTGCCTCTCCCCCCAGCAGATCCCCCAAAGGGCGTGAACCGCGCCAGAATCGCCAGCACTCCCCCGGACCCAGGATGGCCATCTGGCCATCACCGGCATGCAGGTGAAGTCTGCGCACCCTGCCCCGCTGCATGGCCTTGAGCAGCGGCTCGAACCACTGGCGTTCGAGCACCTCCATGCCTGTCTGCCAGGCCGGAAGGTCATCGTAGGCTGCCTGAGCCCAGACATCATCCAGGACCACCAGGTCATCGCCTCCCGAACGCACATCCTCGCGAGTATCCAGCAAGACCTGGGCACTTTCCGGGAGTGCCTGGCATGGTACCCGGGCCCATCGGCACAGCCCCTCAAGCAATGGCCCCTGCCCGAACGCGGCGGCCAACGGAGGTTGAGAGGGCGCCGTTGGCAAGGGAGCCTCACCCCAGATCCACAGGCTGTTGATGGGTTTGAGTCCCCGCCCCTCCCGATCGTGATTCACCGAAGCGGGATATAACAGCATCTGTAATTCATTCAGATCCTGCAGCCAGACGTCAGCACGGGGACTCTTTCGAGGCAAAAGTTGACTGATTCGCTGACCCGCCGCCGCTGAAAGCGGTGTGGTCTGCAGGCCCGTATCGATCGCCTCGGGAAGCTGCATATGCCAGTGATCTGCCGTTGAGGCCTCCAGGGTCCAGGGACGGTGGGTGAAATGTTCATTCACCTGCCCCACCAGGGCCTGGGCCTCATCCACCGATAGACTCAGCCGGGAGGCGTCCGTCAGTACCAGGTCGTCGATGCCTGCCTCCAGATGCACGGGATCCGCGCACAGCCAATGGCCCGTGAGTGGTTCGTCGGGATGGCTGGCCATGCGCGTCAGGGCCCCGGCGGGTGTGCCCTCGGTGAGACCAAAGAGCCGACACAGGGTGGTCTCGCTGGGCCACCCCCGGGAGGGGGTCAACGCCCCACGGGACAACAGCCATTCCAGTGCAGGATACCGCCCCACCTCACCATAGGATGCGAGCCATTCCGGCACCCTGTGCAGGAGTCCGGGGATGAACAGGTGCAGTGTGGATTGAGTCACGGCGGCTCCTGATGAGTGCACGGGATAAGGGCACGCGGGATGCGCTCCATCTATTGTCCGGGCCGTTCAATCCGGTCCGGGTTGGCCCAGCGGGCCAGTACCAAGGCCAGCACGATTGCTGGCACGCCGATGAAGGCTGACGAGATAAAGAACCAGAACCAGTCAATATGCTCCACCAACACGCCCGTGAATCCAGCCAGAAACTGTCCGGGCAACGTCATCAGGGAGCTGAACAAGGCGTACTGAGTGGCCGTATAGGCCGTATTGGTGAGGCTGGAGAGATAGGCAATAAACACGGAGATGGCCAGTCCGCCACTGACATTGTCGGCCATGATGGCCATGACCAGACCATACGTCTCGGGGCCCAGCAAGGCCAGCCATGAGAAGGTCAGATTCGTGAGCGGGGCCAGGAAGGCGGTGAAGATGAGCATGCGCATGATGCCAAAGCGCGCCACCAGCAGCCCCCCCAGGGCAGCCCCGATGAGGGTCATGGCCAGACCGAAGGCCGCGGCCACGTTGGCAATCTGCGTCTTGGTGAAACCCAGGTCCAGATAGAAGGGGTTGGCCATGACGCCCATGAAGATATCGCTGATGCGGAAAGTGCCGATGAACAGCAGGATGAGCAGCGCCACCCATCCAAAGCGTTTCATGACATCCGCAAAGGGGCAGATCACGGCACCGATGAACCAGGCAGTCAGATCCCGACGCCAGCCCCGGTGACGAGTGCGTTGCAGATAATCCACCACCCGCTGCTCCAGGCGCTGGGTATTCTGATCCACCGTGACTTCAGGTTCACGGATGATGAGCGTGGTGATCAGACCCACCCCCATGAGCAGCCCCATCACCCCATAGGCGATGCTCCAGTTGCCCACCGCCGCCAGGTGCAGGGCCCCAGCGCCGGCGGCCAGCAGGGCCACCCGATAGCCCAAGATATAGGAGGCCGCCATGGCGCCCTGCCGATCCCGTGTGACTGCCTCGATGCGATAGGCATCGATGGCGATATCCTGAGTAGCCGAACCGAACGCGGCCAGCACGGCCCAGACGGCCACCAACCAGAGATGTTGGGTGGGGTCGGTCAAGGCAGTGCCCAGTAACGAACCACCGATCACCGTCTGCGCCAGGAGCATCCAGGCCCTGCGTCGGCCAAACCAGCGGGTGAGCAGGGGCAGTTCCAGTCGGTCCACCACCGGGGCCCAGAAGACCTTGATGGAATGAGCCATGCCCACCCAACTAAGAAAGCCGATGGCCGCCAGCTCCACCCCCAGGTCTCGCAACCAGGCGGTGAACGTGCCGCCCACCAGCAGAAGCGGCAGGCCGGCGGCAAATCCCAGGAACAGCATACCGATCACCCGGGGATGGCGATAAACGGCAAAGGCACTGCGCCAGCTGCGTTGCGTATGAGGGGTATGCATCAGGGGCCAAATCAAAAAAGCCCGGCAAGGCCGGGCTTTTTGAGGTCTTTTGGTCGGGGCGA
Source organism: Ectothiorhodospira sp. 9100 (assembly GCF_022227565.1). Classification (NCBI taxonomy): domain Bacteria; kingdom Pseudomonadati; phylum Pseudomonadota; class Gammaproteobacteria; order Chromatiales; family Ectothiorhodospiraceae; genus Ectothiorhodospira; species Ectothiorhodospira sp. 9100. The sequence continues at coordinate 23,217 of NZ_JAJNAN010000040.1, read as the reverse complement.
GAGGATTTGAACCTCCGACCACCTGCACCCCATGCAGGTGCGCTACCAGGCTGCGCTACGCCCCGAAGAAGTGCTGCATTATAGGGAACTTAGGTCGGTTTGGGAAGGGGCGATGCCGACCTATTTATGCTCTCCGGCATGGGGCGGTTTCTGCTTGAGAATCTGCAGGACTTCCTCCAGTTCGAGACGCATCTGGCGGATGATCTGCTGGCTCTGGGTCGTGTCTTCCTTGGCTTCCTGACCGGAGAGTTTCTGCCGGGCTCCGCCGATGGTGTAACCCTGTTCGTAGAGCAGACTGCGGATCTGACGGATCAGGATCACATCCTGACGCTGGTAGTAGCGACGGTTGCCCCGACGCTTGACCGGCTTGAGGGACGGGAATTCCTGCTCCCAGTAGCGCAACACATGCGGCTTCACTCCGCACAGTTCGCTGACCTCGCCGATGGTGAAATAGCGTTTGCCGGGGATGGCCGGCAACTCGCTGTTATTGCCCGCTTCCAGCATAAGACTCGACCCTCGCCTTGAGTTTTTGCCCGGGGCGGAAAGTCACCACGCGGCGGGCGGATATCGGGATCTCTTCGCCTGTCTTGGGATTTCGTCCGGGCCGCTGGTTCTTGTCGCGAAGCGTAAAATTGCCAAATCCTGACAACTTCACCTGCTCGCCCCGCTCCAATGCAGTGCGCACCTCCTCGAAGAATAACTCAACGAGCTCCTTGGCCTCACGCTTGTTGAGCCCCAGCTCATCAAAGAGCTGTTCCGCCATTTCCGCCTTGGTCAGTGCCATTGCTCAAGCCCTGAGGGTCGCCCCAACCTCTTTTTGTAATTTGTCCACGACAGCAGCGATCATGTCGTCCACCTGACTGTCGGTAAGAGTGCTGGATAAATCCTGTAAAATCAAGCCCAAAGCAAGACTTTTTCTTCCTTCGGGTACACCCTTCCCGGTATACACATCAAACAGGTTCACCTGTTGAAGCGCGGTGTAGTCCATGGATTTGATCACCTGAACCACCCGGGCAGCGGGCACCCCCTCATCCACCAGCACCGCCAGGTCCCGACGAATGGCGGGGAATCGACTCTGGCCTCGGAACCTGGGCACCTCACCCCGGTTGATGGCCTCCAGTTTCAGTTCGAACAGGTACACGCTGGTGTTCAGGTCCAGCCAGTCTTCCAGATCCGGGTTCAGGGTGCCTGCCCAACCGATCACCTCGCCCTCCAGGCGCAGGGCCGCGGACTGCCCGGGATGCAGCGCCGGATGCTCGCACGCTTGCCACTCCACCTGCCGATCCAGGCCAGCCAGTCCCAGCAAGGACTCCACATCCCCCTTCATATCGAAGAAGTCGGCGGTGCGGTCCGGCTGGCCCCACTGATTGGGCCATGCCGGCCCGCAGACCAGGCCAGAAATCATTTTTTCCTGTTTTAGGTCAACATCCTGGGGCACAAAGCTCAGGCCAATTTCAAAGAGACGCAGGCGGTCCTGCTGGCGATTGAGATTGTACTGAGCCGCCTTCACCAACCCCGGCCACAAACTGGTGCGCATCACGGCCAGCTCCGAGGAAATAGGGTTGGCAAGCCTCAGTGGATCCACTCCCGGGGCGAAGCGGGCCTGAATTTCCGGGTCCACAAAGCTGAAGGTCACAGCCTCCAGGTACCCCAGATCCGTCAGGCAGGCACGCATGCGACGGGTCGATACCTGTGCCTCATCCAGCCAGCTCACCTGGGGTTGAACCGCGGGCAGGTGGGTGGGCAGGGTGTCATAGCCATGCACCCGGGCAATCTCTTCGATCAGATCTGCCTCAATCGCAAGGTCAAAGCGAAAAGAGGGGGGCATGACCCGCCAGGGGGTCTGCGCATCATTTACCTGACAGCCCAGACGGGTCAGGATCTCCTGCATGACTGGCGGGGCAATATCGGCACCCAGCAAGGCATTCGCACGCGCAGGCCGGAAGTCGATCGTGGTGCGGACCGGCAGATGGCCTTGACTCTCCTCCACCTGCGCGGGCCCTGGCTGCCCACCTGCAATCTCACACAGGAGCTGCGTGGCACGCTCCAGGGCGAGGGACGGCAGTTCGGGATCCACGCCCCGCTCGAAACGATGGGAGGAGTCGGTATGCAGGCCATGATGACGGGCCCGACCCGCCACCGCCATGGGGGCAAAATGCGCTGACTCCAGAAAGACATCCCTGGTGCTTTCCTTTACGCCGCTGGCAGCACCGCCCATGATGCCTGCCAGGGCCAGGCATTTTTCCTCATCGCTGATCACCAGGTCATCGCCGCTCAGGGTGAGATCCTTTTCGTCCAGCAGCTTGAGCACTTCGCCCTCCCGGGCACGGCGCACGATGATGGCACCGCGTAATACCGACAGATCAAAGGCATGCATGGGCTGCCCCAACTCCAGCATCACATAGTTGGTCACATCCACCAGGGGCCCCAGACTGCGAATCCCCGCGCGACGCAGGCGTTCCTGCATCCAGACGGGCGTGGATGCAGCGGCATCCACGCCCCGCACCACCCGGCTGGCGTAGCGTGGGCAATCCGCGGGGGCGTCCAGACGCACCGGGAACGTGTCATCGCAGGCCGCCGCAACGGGTTGTGCTTCCACGACCTTGAGTGGCTGACGCGTCAGGGTGGCCACTTCCCGGGCCACACCCGACAGGCTCAGGCAATCAGCCCGATTGGGTGTCAAATCCACCTCGAGGATATGGTCATCCAGACTGAGGAGTTCGCGCAGGTCCTGCCCCACCGGCGTATCAGCCGGCAACTCCATCAAACCGTCGCTGGATTCGGAGAGGCCCAGTTCGCGGGCGGAGCACAACATGCCGTGAGAGGGGGCACCGCGCAACTTGATCTTCTTCAAGGTGAAGGCATTGGGCAGCGTTGCACCCACCGGCGCGAAGGGTGCCTTCATGCCCTCATACACATTGGCGGCACCGCAGACCACGGGGACCGGCTCCCCACCCCCATCGTTCACCAGGCATAGGCGCAACTTGTCGGCATCGGGATGAGGCTTGACCGAGAGCACCTGCCCCACCACGACACCTGTAAACGCACCGGCGGCCGCCTCAATGGCATCCAGTTCCAGGCCAGCCATGGTCAGGCGATGCCCCAGTTCTTCCACGGTCAAGCGATGGTCCACCCACTGGCCGAGCCAATGATTGCTGATTCTCATGAATGACTACCTTATTAGCTAGACGAACTGGCGCAGGAAGCGGACGTCGTTATCGAAGAACAGACGCAGGTCGTTGACGCCGTAGCGCAGCATGGCCATGCGCTCCACCCCCAAGCCAAAGGCGAAGCCGGTGTAGCGTTCGCTGTCGATGCCCACGTGCTCGAAGACATTGGGATGCACCATGCCGCAGCCCATGACCTCCAGCCAGCCGGTGTGCTTGCATACCCGACATCCATTCCCGCCACAGTGCACGCACTGGATGTCCACCTCCGCCGACGGCTCGGTGAAAGGGAAATAGGAGGGCCGGAAGCGGGTTTGCAGGTCGTCCTGTTCGAAGAAGGCCCTCAGGAAGGTATCCAGCACCCCTCGCAACTGGGCGAAGGTGACACCCTCATCCACCAGCAGTCCTTCCACTTGATGGAACATGGGGCTGTGGGTGAGATCGGAGTCGCAGCGATAGACGCGCCCCGGGGCAATGATACGAAGCGGCGGGGTTTGCCCCTCCATGGCCCGCACCTGGACCGGCGAAGTGTGGGTGCGCAGCAGGGTGCCGGCATCGAAATAGAAGGTATCGTGCATCGCCCGAGCCGGGTGATGCGAAGGAATATTAAGGGCCTCGAAGTTGTGGTAGTCGTCCTCCACCTCCGGGCCTTCGGCCACCTGGAAACCAAACTGCCCCAGCAATCGCTCCATGCGCTCGATGGTCAACGTGACCGGGTGCACTCCCCCCGACTCCTGACGACGTCCCGGCAGGGTGATGTCCACCGTTTCAGAGGCCAGACGTGCCTCTCGGGCGGCGGCCTCCAGCACGCTACGCTGCTGATCCAGGGCCTGATTGACCAACTGTTTGGCCTGATTGATGGCCTGTCCCGCCTGCTTGCGATGCTCTACCGGCAGGGACCCCAGGGTCTTGAGTTGCTCGGTGATCACGCCCTTCTTGCCCAGAAAGTGGACGCGCAAATCTTCGAGATTGCGCAGATCCTTGGCACCCTTGATGGCATTGAGCGCCGCTTCGGTCAGTTTGGAGAGGGATTCCACGTGATGCTTTCCGTCGTTGGCAGTGAAAACAAAAAAGGGGAAAGGCCAGGCCTTTCCCCTTTTACATAGCGCGCCCCCTGGGGGTGCAAAGCCAGCCCATAACGGACGTCCCAGGCAGCCTGTCTCGGCGAGCGGTCTGGCCTAAGCCCCCAGCCCTGCCATGGAGACCCGCTTAAAGGGCAGCCTTGGCCTTTTCGGCAATGCGACCGAAAGCGGCAATATCATGCACGGCCAGATCAGCCAGCACCTTGCGGTCGATCTCGATACCGGCCTTGTCCAGCCCGTGAATCATGCGGCTGTAGGACAGATCGAACTGGCGGGCCGCCGCGTTGATACGAGCAATCCACAGGGCGCGGAACTGGCGCTTACGCTGACGGCGGTCACGATAGGCATACTGGCCGGCCTTAGTGACGGCCTGAGCAGCAACGCGATAGACATTACCGCGGGCACCATAGTAACCCTTCGCCTTCTTCAGCACCTTTTTGTGCCGGGCGTGGGCGGTTACACCTCTTTTGACTCGGGGCATATCTCGTACTCCTGATGAAGAATCGGTTTAGCGGTGGGGCAGCATCTGGCGAACGGCAGCCACATCCGAGGGATGGACATGGGAGGCCGAACGCAACTGACGCTTACGCTTGGTGCTCTTCTTCGTCAGGATGTGACGACGGTGGGACTGATTGCGCTTGAACGCCCCTGCCCCGGTCTTGGTGAAGCGCTTGGCGGCGCCTCGGTTGGTCTTCATCTTCGGCATCTTCGAACTCCTGGTAAGGCCGCCTTCACGGCGGTCCTGTTGATCGGGACGCACAGGTGTACCGGAACCCGTGAATCCGTTTTATGCATTATTTCTTCTTGGGCCCAAGCACCATGATCATCTGGCGACCTTCCATCTTGGGCCGCTGTTCCACGGTAGCCAGTTCTTCCAGATCCTGCTCAATCCGATCCAGCAGCTTGCCACCCAATTCCTGGTGAGCCATTTCCCGACCCCGGAAACGAATGGTGACCTTGCACTTGTCGCCGTGTTCCAGAAACCGGGTGAGATTTCGGATCTTGACGTTGTAGTCGCCCTCATCGGTGCCTGGACGAAACTTCACTTCCTTGATCTGAACCTGTTTCTGATTCTTCTTGGCAGCCTGCGTCTTTTTACTCAACTCGAACTTGAACTTACCGTAGTCCATGACCCGGCAAACCGGTGGATCCGCGGTCGGCACGATCTCGACCAGGTCGAGTTCAGCCTCTTCGGCAATCTTCATGGCGTCGCGAGTCTGCATGACCCCCAGGTTCTCTCCGTCCTCGGCGATGAGGCGGACCTGCGGGACGCTGATCTGCTCGTTGAGTCGGTTCTCTTTTCCAGCGCTGATACTTTAATCCTCCACAATGGTTCGGCCGCGATCCGCCACTTCCCGGGACAGACGCTGAATGAGTGCATCCAGGTCCATGGTTCCCAGGTCTTGCCCGGTGCGGGACCTTACGGCCACGGATCGGGTTTCCATCTCCCGGTCTCCCAACACCAGAAGATAAGGCACCCGCTGCAAAGTGTGCTCGCGGATTTTAAAGCCGATCTTCTCGTTTCTCAAGTCCATTTCAGCCCTAAGGCCTTGGGCTCGCAGGGTTTGCACCACTTCCTGAGCATAATCGTCCTGCCGATCGGTAATCGTGAGTACCTGGGCCTGTACCGGTGCCAGCCACAGGGGGAAAGATCCGGCGTAATGTTCGATGAGTACGCCGAAGAAGCGTTCCACGGAGCCCAGCAAGGCCCGATGGACCATGATGGGACGACGGCGCTGATTGTCATCCGCCACGTATTCCAGATCGAACCGTTCCGGCAGGTTGAAATCCAGCTGCACGGTGGAACACTGCCACTGACGACCAATGGCATCGCGGATTTTGATGTCGATCTTGGGGCCATAGAAGGCGCCGCCTCCTTCATCCAGCTCGTACGCCAGCCCTTTCTTCTCCAGGGCACCCCGCAAGGCAGCGGTGGCATGCTCCCAGATATGATCGGAACCCACCGCCTTGTCCGGGCGGGTGGAGAGGTTGATGTCGAAGTCCTCAAAGCCGAAGGCGCGCAGCACATCCAGGGTCAGATCCAGAATGCGCAGTATCTCTCCTTCGATCTGGTCCTCGCGGCAGAAGATGTGGGCGTCATCCTGAGTGAATCCGCGTACCCGCATCAATCCATGCAGGGCGCCGGACATCTCCCGACGATACACCGTTCCCATCTCTGCCCAGCGCAGGGGCAGATCCCGGTAGGAACGCAGCCGATCCTTGTAAACCAGCACGTGGAAGGGGCAGTTCATGGGCTTGAGCTGGAAGGACTGATTGTCATCTTCCATGGGCTCATACATGGAGTCCGCGTAGAAATCAGCGTGCCCGGAGGTCTTCCACAACTCCAGGTTGGCGATATGGGGGGTATAGAGGAACTCGTAACCGGCGCGCTCGTGCATGTCGTACCAGAACTGTTCGACGGCGCGGCGGATCCGGGCGCCATTGGGGTGCCAGAACACCAGACCGCCACCGGCCTCATCCTGTATCGAGAACAGATTCAGTTCCTGGCCAATGCGGCGATGATCCCGGCGCTCTGCCTCGGCCAGGCGGTGCAGGTAGTCTTCCAGCTGCTGCTTGTTGGGCCAGGCGGTGCCATAGATGCGCTGGAGCATCTCATTGTTGGAATCACCCCGCCAGTACGCCCCGGCCACCTTGGTCAGCTTGAAGGCCTTGAGCTTGCCGGTGCTGGGCACATGGGGGCCGCGGCACAGGTCAACGAAGTCACCCTGGGTGTACAGGGAGATATCCTCGTTCTGAGGAATATCCTCGATAATGCGGGCCTTGTACTCCTCCCCCTGAGCCCGAAAGAACTCCGCTGCCTCGTCCCGGGGCATCACTCTGCGCTCCACAGGGATGTCCGCCTTGGCCAGTTCCTTCATCTTGGCCTCGATCTTCTCCAGATCTTCCGGATGAAAGGGCCGATCAAAGGCGAAATCGTAATAAAATCCATTGTCTATCACCGGTCCGATGGTGACCTGGGCGCTGGGGAACAGGCTCTTGACCGCATGGGCCATAAGGTGGGCGGTGGAATGACGGATCATTTCCAGGCCTTCGGGATCGCGGTCGGTGACAATGGCCAGACGTGCATCGTCATCAATGCAATGGCTGGCATCCACCAGGCGGCCATCCACCTTGCCGGCCAGAGTGGCCTTGGCCAAGCCTCGACCGATATCGGCGGCCACATCGGCCACGGTGACGGGCGCGTCAAAGTGGCGCTGGCTTTCGTCGGGAAGGGTGATTACGGGCATATCGAATGTCTCCTGCGCCGGCCTGTACGCGGGGCCGTGCACGTTGATGTGTTTGGGGGAGCCCCCCACTAAAAAGGCCGCAAACCGTGGGCCCGGAGTAGGCAAGGTTTGCAGCCTGGGCTGCGTATCGCGACCCGGATCACTTGAATCCGGGATAGACGATCAGGCTAAAGGATTACGGCCCCCAAGACAAGGTGGTTCAGCGGCGGCCGGCGGGTCGCTGCAGGGCTTGCAGGGCCATGGATCGGCAGGTGGCGGCATCATGCCCACCCTGGGCAATGCCCTGCAACGCCTTGACCAGATCCACAATCTGCTCGCCATAGCGGATGCCGTCAATGCAAACCGACTCAGGCCGGCGCCGATCAGCCTCGGTGATCTGAATGTTGCGGGGAATGCCGGCCTGTTCCGCCGGCTTCGGGTCTTCCTCATGGTTTGCGGCCTGGGGCCGGGGAGCACGGACCGGGGCATCGGATGGCGCGTCCCCATACCCCTCTTCGCGAAGCCGCTCCATGATGACCTTGCGTTCCCGGTCGGTAAACCGCGTCCAGGCGGCGATCTCCATGAGGGTGCGGCCGCAGCCGATGCACCGACCCTCCTCGGTCTGGCAGACATGGATGCACGGGCTCTGCATGGGATGAAAAGACTCCTTGGAATGGCTGAGTGATGGTCCACCGCCCTATCCTAACCCGGGCGCATGCCTCGAACACGCATGAACCCTCGGCTATCAGGTGCCGCAAAAGGTCTGATGGACCCGCTCTTCCGGCCGGGCCGGTTGCATGAAGGACTCTTGTCCGGGGTGGTCCTGAAACGGCTGTGTCACCAGGCCAAGCAGGTGCTCGAACGGGCCGAAGTCCGCTTCGCTTACCGCAGCCCTAATGGCCTGTTCCACACGATGATTACGCGGGATATACCCCGGATTCACGCGTCGCATCCGGGCCCCGCGCTCACCTGCCCCATGGGGCTCACGTGCCACTCGGGCCTGCCAGCACGGCAACCAGACATCGAAGGGTTGGGCATGATTGAACAGCGACCGTACCCGTGTGTGAACCTCCTCGCCGGCAGCCAGATCACTCAGATAACGGAAGGTCAGAGTAAAATCCGCCTCCTGCTTGCGCATGATATCCAGCAACTCACGTACCAGTTCCAGATCGCTGTCCTCTTTCGTTTGAAGTCCCAGCTTGTCACGCATACCGGCGAGCCAGTGGGTGGAGATACTGGACGGGAAGGCCTCCAGAACCTGCGTGGCCTGATCGATGGCCCTGGATGCGTCATCATCGATGAGTGGCAACAGGGTCTCCGCCAGTCGTGCCAGATTCCATTGAGCAATTTCAGGCTGATTGGCAAAGGCGTATCGCCCTCGCTGATCAATGGAACTGAACACCGTGCCAGGGTGGTAGGTATCCATGAAGGCACAGGGACCATAATCAATGGTCTCACCCGAAACGGCCATGTTGTCCGTATTCATCACCCCATGGATGAACCCCACCAGCATCCAACGGGCCACCAGTTCGGCCTGACGGCCAGCAATCGATTCCAGCAGGGCAAGATAAGGAGAAGATGCCTGCCGAACCTCCGGGTAATGACGCTCAATGACGTGGTCCGCCAAGGATTTCACTGCCGCAGGGTCGCGCCGGGCCGCGAAGAACTGGAAGGTGCCCACACGGATGTGACTTTGGGCCACCCGAGTGAGCACGGCGCCCGGCAGGGGCTCCTCCCGGTACACCGTCTCGCCGGTGGTGACCATCGCCAGTGCGCGGGTGGTGGAGACCCCCATGGCATGCATCGCTTCGCTGAGCAGATACTCACGCAGCACGGGGCCCAGTGCCGCCCGACCATCCCCCATCCGGGAGAATGGTGTGGGCCCCGCCCCCTTGAGTTGAATATCGCGTCGAACCCCCGCCCGATCCACTACCTCCCCCAGCAACAGGGCCCGACCATCACCCAATTGAGGCACAAAGTGGCCGAACTGGTGTCCCGCATAGGCCATGGCCAGGGGTTCGGAACCGGGCAGCACGGCATTACCGGCCAGGGCCTGGGCCCACGCATCCTCCGATAAGGCCCCCGGATCGATGCCCAGTTCTCCGCATAAGCCGGTATTCAGAGCCCTGAGTCGGGGGGACGCCACGGGCGTCGGGTTCATGCGGACGAAGAAAGGCTTCGGCAAGCGAGCGTAACGGTTGTCGAAGGTCACGGGGGACGTCGTGGATTCCAGCACGGGCGCAGTGGACATGGTGCAACCTTCCAAGTGTCATGGTCGGGAAATACCTGATCTAATTTATCAGGTTAACATCAATCCTTTCACCGATCACGAAGGCGCTGACCCCAGAGCCGAACCGCGCTAGGGATGAGTGCCAGCAAGGCCAATCCCGCCAGCGGCAGGACCAGGGAGGGTCTGATCACATCGGATGGGCTCAGCCCCTCCACCTGCGTCAGATTGGAGAGGCCCTCACCCAGACTGGCAACCATGAATGAAAGGGGGATGAGCCCCAGGAAGGTAGCGATCCATACATGCCGGAAAGGAACCGGAAATACGACCGGGATCAGGTTGATGATCCACGCAGGCACGATGGGAAACAGGCGAGCGGCCAGAATGAAATTGAACCCATTGGCGGCCAGCGTATCCTCATAGGGTGTCAGGTGCGCTCCCCAGCGACGGTGAATGGCCTCGAAGAATAGCCATCGACCGATGACGCCCACCATCACCGCACTGGAGGCGGATCCCAGGGCACTCAACACCGCCCCGAAGGGGGCTCCGAACAAAAACCCACCGGAAAGCATGAGCAGAAATCCACCGGGGAAAGGCGTGATCTTGCCGATGGTCACCACCAATACATAGATCGCAGCGGCCAGCATGGGACGGGCATCCACGCCAGATACCAGCGGCTCTTGAAAACCGGCCACCCAACGAATGATGTCGCCGCCGAACTGAACACCGGCGCAGGTGGCCGTCAGCAGGAACAGCCCCAACAGCCCCAGGATCCACGGCAGGTATTTTGTAGGGATGGGTGGGTTCAAGGGGTCTTATTGGCGCACATTGGGTTCAATTCGACGATCGACACGGTCACATACCCTCCATCCGCCCCCCGATACACATACTTTTCCAGCATCATGTCGCCTGCCTGGGCACCTGAAGCCAGAATGGCGGCCGCCTCGGACACCGAGGGGGTCCCCGTCAAGTGACGCAGCCGCTCGGATGGATGGGATACGGTGACGCCAGCCAGCGCCTCGGCGGTATAGGCATACAGAGGCCAACCTTGCTCCAGCGCCAGCGTCGTGATGGCCGACTCCCTTGCGCGGGCTTCGAAAGTGGCCAGCGCCATCACGCTTTCCATATCTGCGCCCACCTGCGCCAGGGCCTCTTGCAAGGCGCCCCGCAGGGTCTCAAGGGAGATACCCTGTTGACACCCCAGACCCAGCACCCGCCTCGGCAAGGCACCCGAGCCGGTCATGAATGGGCGGTCGTGTTCAGGCATCGCGCAAAACCAAGCTTATCCATGGGTCTTTTTTCCCTGCCGCGGATAATGTGTATGATGAAAATCAGGCTTCAATGGCCGGGCGCAACGTCAATAGCGCCTCAAACTCTCTATGGAGGATCTCTATGAGTATCGATTTCAAGCGTCATCTCCCCCAAATGTTCGTCGGCACCTGCCTGGCCCTGGGCCTGGCGAGTGCTCCACTGACCGCAGCGGCTGACAAGGGCCAGGTCAATATTCCCTACGTGGAATGGGCCGATGCCGTGGCCAGCACCAACGTGATGCGCGTGGTCCTGGAGGAAGCCGGCTATGATGTGGAAACCGTCTCCGTGAGTGCCGCCGCCATGTGGCAATCCGTGGCCACTGGCGATCAGGATGCTTTCGTGGCCGCCTGGCTGCCCACCACCCATGCCAATTACGTGGAGGAAGTGGGTGACCGTATAGAGGATCTGGGTCCGAATCTGGAGGGTACCCGGATCGGCCTGATGGTGCCTACCTATGTTGAGATCGACTCCATTGACGAACTCAACGACAACGCTGGTCGTTTTGGTGGCCAGATCATCGGCATCGACCCGGGCGCGGGTATCATGAGCAGCACTGAAGAAGCCATTGAGGCGTATGACCTGAATCTTCGCCTGGTGGAAGGCTCTGACGCCACCATGACCGGTGTGCTCGCCAACGCCATTCGCACCAATGACTGGGTCGTGGTCACCGGTTGGACGCCTCACTGGAAGGAAGGTCGCTGGGACCTGAAGTACCTGGAAGATCCCAAGGGTGTCTATGGCGGTGAAGAAGCCATCCACACCATCGTCCGCACCGGCCTTAAGGACGACATGCCCGAGGTCTACGCCATTCTGGATAACTTCAACTGGACGACGGACCAGGTGGCTGAATTGATGGTCATGAACGAAGAAGGCGGTGACCCCTATGACAATGCCAAGCAGTGGGTCGAACAAAACCGTGACGTGGTAGATACCTGGCTCCAGTAAACCTGGACGAGGTGCCCCCTCTCCCGCAAGCGGGAGAGGGGGCAGGTGAGGTCCTGATTCAGAAGGACCAGCGCTCCACCTGTTCCACGGGTCGGCGTTCACCCAGGGTCTTCATGCCCTTCACTGAGCGCACGATGAGCCACACCACCCAGAACAGCAGGACAAGCCAGCCGATCAAGACCATCGTGAGCAGAATGCCGGGGATGAGAAACGCCAGCCCCATCCAGAAGGTGCGGATCTGAAATCGGTAATGCGTCTTGAGCCAGTCCGGCGCCGACCCCTGGTAGACATAAGCGATGATCACCCCGATGATGCCGGTAAAAGTGACGAAGGGGCCCAGGATATACAGGATATAGACCACCTTGGGCATCAGCAGATCGTCCGCATGGGGGTTGTGCTCCACAGGCACCGGGGTTTCTTCGGCCATCAGTTTTCACTCCTGAATGCAAGGTTGAGTCCTCAGCATACTCAATCCGGACCCTGCAGGGTAAAGGGCATGCCCTGCCCCCTGTGCGGGAAAACACACCCGTGGCTCTACGCGCACCTGTCGAAGGGCGATTATTTCCTGTGTGGTGACTGTCGGCTGGTCTGGCTTGACCCCAGGCACTGGCTATCGCCCAGGGAAGAAGGCGCCTACTACACCACTCACTGCAATGATCCTGAAGATGCCCGTTACCGCGCATTCCTGTCGCGCCTGAGCGAGCCCATGCAGAGTCGCCTGAGCGCCGGGGCCAGAGGGCTCGACTATGGCTGTGGTCCGGGGCCCACCCTCTCCCGCATGCTGGAGGAAAAGGGGTTTCCCACTCGGGACTACGACCCGGTCTTCTTCCCGGACAAGGGGATCCTTGCTCAGGAATATGATTTCATCACCTGCAGCGAAACCGCCGAACATTTCCATGCACCGGGAGCCGAGTTCGAGCACCTGAACGCCCTGCTGCGCCCGGGCGGGTGGCTGGGGGTCATGACGGAGTTTCGTCCAGCGGACGCGCATTTTCTACGCTGGCATTACCGGCGCGACCCCACCCACATCTGCTTTTACTCGCCGGACACGATGGCCTGGATTGCCCGGCACCACGGCTGGCGACTCGAGATCCCGGTGAGGAACGTCGCTCTGTTTCACAAGGGCCAGGTTTGATGATCGCCGTGCCCGCCCGCCCCTAGGCCGAGGCAAATGGAGCCCGCGTGAAGTCCGCCGCCTCCTCCACCGGTGGCGGAGAACACTCCAGAAACGTCCGATACAGATGCAGGGGATCCATCGCCCCCTGGTCGGAACTGGAGCGCAACAACCCCAGAATGATGAAAAACACGTTCGTGCGCTCCGAAAATGCCCCCAGATCCGCCCCCTCGGAGTGCTCAAGGTACCGACTGATCAGCGTTTCCGCCTTGCGGTGCTCTCCGTGCATGACCTGCAGGGCCAGCAGGTCATAGAGTACGCCCAGCATCATGCCCTGGCTTACGCTCTCCAGGCGAGTCAGAATCCGGTAGGCCTCGGTCAGGTCATCCAGGGCAGCCCGGAAATTACCCAGCGACTTGTGCAAGCTGGCCAGATCCACCAGGGCCTTGAACACCTCAAGATGATCCTGTCCATGGAGCTGACGCTTGCGTTCCAGCACCTGGTGCAGCCAGGTTTCAGCCTCGGAAGGCTGGCTGGATTCGAAATGGGCCAAGGCCAGATCCCGCATCAGGACCATGATATTGCTTTCCTCGACGCCGCTGGCCTGCTCGGCCAGCTCCAGTGAGCATTGGTAGTAGTGGATGGCCTCCTGGCGCTCACCCCGGGCCAGGTAATCAGTGGCGATCTGATGCATCAATTCGGCCAGCATTGCCCGGTCGGGACCACGCACCAGGCGCACGCGTGCCAGCACCCATTCGCCATCCCCACGCTGGGCTTCCCCTTGCAGGGTCACCACCCGGGGTACGTTGTCATATAGCCAGGGATTGTCGGTCAGCGTCCAGTAAGGGCCCTTGTCGTCAATGGAAAAGATCGAGTCATCAAGCACACGCCGCAGACTGATCCCCTTGCGGGTATACAGCGACTTGAGTTCCTTTTCGCTGGGTAGCCGCCAGTCCTTGAACCGGCCCTGCCCCTCGCCGGTGTTGACCCGCGCGGGCAAGGCCGCGGCCAGTTCGGCATCGTGCAACTGCGGCGTGCCGGTGAAGATCCCCCCAGGGTGCCAGCGCTCGCCTACGGAATGGCAGAACCAGTGCAGGCCCGTGCGCACATCCATCACTGTGCCATCATTGAGACTGACATATCTCTCCCGATGTCCTGCCAACTCAGGGCTGAGGGCATAGGAGTAATGGTATACGTAGTTCTTGGAACTGCTGCTGCCGGGATGATCGGATTGATCTGCCAGTTTGCGCACGGTGCGCTGCTCGGCGATCCACTCATCATGGGCGCGACGCTGTTCCGGGTCGGAGAGTACCGTATAGGCATCATTGAGGATCTTGGTGACCCGCTCCGCCTTTTCCCGCTGCGCCTGGTTCTTGTCAGGGTGCCATTTCTGCGAAAGAAACTTGTACGCTCCCCTTATGACCTCCTGACTGGCATTTTCGGTCACCTGCAGGTTTTCATAATGGGTTCTTAGCCGCTTCATGCTATCCGGGTACTCGAGGTGGATGGTGCTGCCTTGGTGCAGCGCAGATCATAGCCAACTTGAGCCCGCGGGACGAACCCCGGGGCCATCTCAGACTCGGGATTTGAACTTGGCGGGCAGATGTCCTCTAATGGCGACGTTGTTCGAGTTGCGCGAACGCAAATCCTCATCGTCAAACAAGGTTGAGCAGGATGGATGTGATTGAATCAGATCTGGTCATCATCGGTGGTGGCGGGGCGGGACTGCGGGCAGCGATCGCCGCCGCCGAGTCAGATCCCGGGCTATCCATCTCCCTGGTCTCGAAGGTGGTTCCCATGCGCAGCCACACGGTGGCCGCCGAAGGGGGCGCCGCCGGGGTGATCCACCCGGACGACACCCTGGACAAGCACTTTGACGACACCGTCTCCGGCGGCGACTGGCTGTGCGAACAGGATGTGGTGGAGTACTTTATCGGCCAGTGTACCCGGGAACTGACCCAGTTGGAGCACTGGGGCTGTCCCTGGAGTCGCCAGGAAGACGGTGGCATCAACGTGCGCTATTTTGGGGGCATGAAGTCGCCACGCACCTGGTTTGCCGCCGACAAGACCGGGTTCCATATCCTTCACACCTTGTTCCAGACCTCGCTCAAGTATCCATCCATCCGGCGCTTCGATGAGTTCTTCTGCACGGACCTGCTGGTGGAAGGCGATCGGGTTCAGGGTGTTCTGGCCTTCAATATCGCCACCGGCGAGAGTGTGCTGCTGCGCTGCAAGGCGGTGGTCCTGGCCACCGGTGGCGCCAGTCGGGTCTTCGGGCAGAACACCAATGCCGGCATCGTCACCGGTGAGGGCATGGGAATGGCCTATTCCCAGGGTGTGCCCCTGCGGGACATGGAATTCGTGCAATGGCACCCGACCGCCCTGCCCGGCTCAGGCATCCTGATCACCGAAGGGGCCCGCGGTGAGGGCGGCATCCTGCTGAACAAGGACGGTTATCGCTATCTGCAGGACTACGGCATGGGTCCACTGGACCCCTGGCCCCGTCCCCGTGCCATGGAGTTGGGTCCCCGGGATCGCGTGTCCCAGGCCTTCTGGCATGAGGATCAGGCCGGTCGCACCGTGGAGACAACCAATGGCAGTGCCGTGCATCTGGATCTGCGGCATCTGGGCGAGAAGAAGATCATGGAACGCCTGCCCATGATCCGGGAACTGGCCTGCACCTTCGCCGCCACCGATCCGGTGCACAGCCCCATTCCCGTGCGGCCAGCCGTGCATTACACCATGGGCGGCGTGCAATGTGACGTGAACGGCGCCACCCCGCTGCAAGGTCTGTTCGCCGTCGGCGAATGTGCCAGTGTGGGCATCCATGGCGCCAATCGGCTGGGGTCCAACTCACTGGCTGAACTACTGGTCTTCGGTCGCGCTGCAGGCGAGTCGGCGGCGCGACTGGCCCGGGAGATCACCGCGGCGCCCGCCGACCTGAACGCCCAGGCACACGAGGCCCAAACCCGGCGCCTCAACATGCTCAACGCCGATGAGGGAGAACGAGTGGCGGTGATACGCGCGGAAATGCATGACATCATGGAATCCGGCGTCGGCATTGTCCGCGACGCCGAGCGCATGAGCCAGGCCTGCGAACGCCTGTCGGCCCTGCGCGATCGCTATCGTCGGGGCGTGAAACTGGATGACCGGGGGCGCTGCTTCAACACCGAATGGCTCACCGCCATCGAACTGGGCCATACCCTGCAGGTGGCGGAGGCCATGGCGCATTCGGCCCTGGCCCGCAAGGAGTCACGGGGCGCGCACCTGCGCCAGGATGGGTTCGAAAAACGCGATGATGACAACTTCCTCTGCCACTCCCTGGCTCATCATGACGGCGATGGGCCACCCCGCATTTCCCATGCACCGGTCACCATCACCCGCTCCAGCCCGCGGGAGCGTATCTACGGTCGCGACAGCCAGCCCGATCAGACGGCGCGGGAGGAGTAAGAGATGACCCAGACCCGCACCATCATCATCGAATGCCTGCGCTTTCATCCGGAGACGGATGAGGCACCGTATTACCAGAGCTACGAGGTGCCTTTCACGGCGGAGATGTCCGTGCTCGAGGGCCTGCAGTACATCAAGGATCACCTGGATGGCACCCTGACCTTTCGCTGGTCCTGCCGCATGGCCATCTGCGGCAGTTGCGGCTGCATGGTCAACAACGAGCCCGTGCTCAGTTGTCAGACCTTCCTGCGGGACTACCATCCGTCCCGCATTCGGGTGGAGCCCCTGGCGCATTTCCCCATCCTGCGGGATCTGGCCATCGACCAGACGGACTTTCTCGCCAAACTGGAGTCGGTACACCCCTACCTGATCTTTTCGGCCGATGACGATCCGGGCGATCAGCCGCGCAACCAGACACCGGATCAGATCCAGGACTACCTGGGCTACGCGCAATGCATCAATTGCCTGTTGTGCTATGCCGCCTGTCCCCAGTACGGCCTCAATGAGGCGTTCACCGGTCCGGCCGCCCTGGCATTGCTGCATCGTTACAATGCCGACTCCCGGGACGCGGGCAAGGCACAGCGCATGGACGTGATCAATGCAGAGGAAGGTGTATGGGGTTGTACCCTGGTGGGGGAATGCTCGGAGGTGTGCCCCAAACACGTGGATCCGGCCCGGGCCATCAACCAGAACAAGATTGTGAGTACCCAGGATTACTTCCTGCGGTTCCTGAAGCCGAGGGGGCGCCGATGAACTCACCCAGAACCTACACCCGCGGCATGCAGCGTTGGTGGCTGCGCCGCCCCAGTTATCAGTTTTATCTGTTGCGCGAGGGAACCAGTGTAGTCATCGCCCTGTATGGGGTGTTCCTGCTGATGGGCATGGCCGCCCTGGCCGTGGGGCCGGGGGCCTTTGAGGCCTGGCGTGCAGTACTGTTCTCGCCGCTCTCCTGGTTGCTGCATCTGGTGGTACTGGCCGCGTTTACCTTCCATGCCTGGACCTGGTTCAAGGTTCTGCCCTTGACCGTTCCACCCTTCAAAACACGCCGTTTTCCCCGGGGATTTTCCGATGCCACCCTGAACCGCATGGCCTTATGGGCTTGGGGTGGGGTGTCTTTGGTGATCCTGGTCGCTGCCCTGAGAGGCCTGCAATGAAACCACGCTCACATGAACCCATCTTCTGGTCCCTGTTCGGCGGCGGCGGCATGCTGGCGGCCCTGGTGGGGCCCATCCTGGTACTGATCGTGGGGCTGCTGGTGCCCATAGGCATGGGCTTCGGGCCGGATGCCATGGGCTATGAACAGATGCGCGCTCTGTTGGGTCATCCCCTGGTGGGGTTCGGACTGGCCATACTGATCGCCCTGTTCTTTTTCCATGCGGCACACCGCATCCTGCACACCCTGCATGACCTGGGTGTGCACGCAACGCCCCGACTCAAGCAGATCTGCTATGGATCGGCAGTCGGTGGCTCGGCGCTGGCAGTACTGGTCGCGCTGGTACTGGTCGTCCGGGCCTGATCAATGTCCCAGCCAATCACCTGGGGCACCCCGGTCAGTTCGTCTATCGCGCGACGCACTCGCTGCCAGTCCACCCGGGCATCCCGTTCTCCCACTGCTTCCATCACCTTGGTGACGGCTTGGTCCATGCCTTGGGCCTGATCCTCCAACTCTTCCAATGGCGGGTGGACTTCCAGGTAGAGCATCCCGTCTCGCCAACCCACCTTGATCGGCTGGTTGACGATATTGACTGATGCACCGAGCGAGACCCGGGGATACAACTCACCAATGTCGTCATTATCCATGCGGATACAGCCGTGCGTAGAGCGTATGCCGATCCCGGTGGACCAGTTGGTACCGTGTATCAGGTAACTGGGCCGGCTCAGGCGAATGGCATATTCTCCCATGGGGTTGTCTGGCCCCGGTGCCACCACGCGGGGCAACGCCTCACCGCGCTCGGCGTAGGCCTTGCGTATGGAGTCTGGCGGCGTCCAGGTGGGATTTTCCCGTTTTTCGATCACATCCAGGGTGCCTACCGGAGTGCCCCAATCCATGCGACCAATACTCACCGGGTAGGTCACCACCCGGGATTCACCCCGGGGAAAATAATACAGGCGCATCTCGGGCAGGTTGATCACGATGTCCTGCCGTCGGGCGTCGGGCAACACGAATTGATGGGGTAACAGGATCCGGGCATTCTCTCCGGGAATCCAGGTGTTAAGCTCGGGGTTGGCCCGGCGGATCGCCTCAAAACCCACTTGGTGGCGGCGCGCCACGTCGATCAGGGTATCCTCGTAGGTGGCTTCCACATGACTGAGTTCGCCCACGACATCCACATCTTCCTCGACGGGCCAAGCCCGCTCAAAGGCTGACAGCGGGCCGGCGAACAGGCACAACGCCAGGGCCAGACACAATGAACGGTTTGTCATACCTCAGCCCTCCACCACGCCCAACATCCCTTCCCTGAGTTTCTCGACCCGATCCCGCAAACGGGCTGCCTCCTCAAATTCCAGGTTGCGGGCATGTTCAAACATCTGGCTCTCCAAACGAGTGATCTCCTTGGCTGTTTCCTTGGGTGACATGCGCCCGTATTCCGCCTCTTGCTCGGCCACCTTGGCATAACGCTTCGGGGTGGCCATGGACCCACCGGCGTAGGCACCCTCCATGATATCGGCAATGCGCTTCTCCACGCCCTTGGGCGTGATGCCGTGGGCCTGGTTATGAGCCACCTGCTTCTCGCGGCGTCGCTCAGTCTCGTCCATGGCCCGCTGCATGGACCCGGTCACCTTATCGGCATAGAGGATGGCCTTGCCGTTCAGATTGCGGGCCGCGCGGCCGATGGTCTGAATCAGCGAGCGGTCGGAACGCAGGAAGCCTTCCTTGTCGGCGTCCAGCACCGCCACCAGCGAGACCTCAGGCATATCCAACCCCTCGCGCAACAGGTTGATACCTACCAGGACGTCAAACTTCCCCAGACGCAGATCGCGGATGATCTCCACGCGTTCCACGGTATCAATGTCGGAATGCAGGTAACGCACACGAATGTCATGTTCTCCCAGGTACTCGGTGAGATCTTCCGCCATGCGTTTGGTGAGCGTGGTGATCAGCACCCGTTCGTTGACCGCGGTGCGCAGCCGGATTTCCGAGAGCACATCATCCACCTGAGCGGTCGCCGGTCGCACTTCCACTTCCGGGTCCACCAGGCCCGTGGGTCGTACCACCTGCTCCACCACCTGCCCCGACATCTTTTGCTCATAAGGGCCGGGCGTGGCTGAAACGTAGATAGCCTGGGGTGCCAGGGCCTCGAACTCCTCGAAGCGCAAGGGGCGATTGTCCATGGCTGAAGGCAGGCGGAAGCCATATTGCACCAGGGTCTCCTTACGGGAGCGATCGCCCTTGTACATGGCCCCCAACTGCGGGACCGTGACATGACTCTCATCGATCACCAGCAAGGCATCCTTGGGCAGGTAATCCAGAAAACACGGCGGCGGTTCCCCCGCCTGGCGGCCCGAAAGATAGCGTGAATAGTTCTCGACCCCGGAGCAATAGCCCAGCTCCAGCATCATCTCCAGATCAAAGCGGGTGCGCTGCTCCAGGCGCTGGGCTTCCACCAATTGATCCGACTGGCGCAAGGCCTCCAGGCGCTCCCGGAGTTCCACCTTGATCTGCTCCACGGCCTCGAGCAGGGTCTCACGGGGGGTGGCGTAGTGGGTCTTGGGATAGATGGTCAAGCGCGGCACCCGGCGCAGCACCTCGCCAGTGAGCGGGTCGAAATACGAGAGTTGCTCTATCTCCTCGTCAAACAACTCAACCCGCACGGCCTCGCGTTCGGACTCTGCCGGATGGATGTCGATCACCTCGCCGCGCACCCGGTAGGTGCCGCGCTTGAGCTCCAGATCGTTGCGGGTGTACTGCAATTCTGCCAGCCGGCGCAGCATCTCCCTCTGATCGATCACATCCCCCCGTTTCAGGTGCATCACCATCTGCAGGTAGGCCCGCGGATCACCCAGGCCATAAATGGCCGAGACGCTGGCCACGATGATGGCATCGCGACGCTCCAGCAGGGCCCGGGTGGCGGATAGACGCATCTGTTCGATGTGATCATTGATGGACGAGTCCTTCTCGATGAAGGTGTCCGACGACGGCACATAGGCCTCGGGTTGGTAGTAATCGTAGTAGGAAACGAAGTATTCCACGGCGTTCTCCGGGAAGAACTCCTTCATCTCGCCATAGAGCTGAGCCGCCAGGGTCTTGTTGGGGGCCATGATGATGGCAGGCCGCTGCGCCTTCTGGATCACGTTGGCGATAGTGAAGGTCTTGCCCGAGCCGGTCACCCCCAGCAGGGTTTGGTGGGCCAGACCCGAGTCCAGGCCATCCAGCAGGCTTTCGATGGCCGTGGGCTGGTCTCCCGCCGGGTCAAAGCGGGTGGAAAGGTGGAAAGGTTGGTCCATGGGCTTATCTTATCAGGACAGTTTGAGTATCATTTTGAATCGAGTTTTCCATCCACCAGCATTCCTGGATACCGCCTTGGACATCAAGCTCTCATCCCGCGTTCAGCGCATCAAGCCCTCCCCCACACTGGCCGTCAGCGCCCTCGCCGCCCAGTTGCGGGCCGAAGGACGCGACGTGATCGGCCTGGGTGCCGGCGAACCCGACTTCAACACGCCGGATCACATCAAGGAGGCGGGCATCACCGCCATCCGCGAGGGCAAGACCAAGTATACCGCCGTGGACGGCACGCCAGGTTTGAAGCAGGCCATCATCGACAAGTTCCAGCGCGATAACGGTCACAGCTATCAGCCGGATCAGATCCTGGTCTCCTGCGGCGGCAAGCAGAGTTTCTTCAACCTCTGCCAGGCCCTGCTGAACGAGGGTGATGAAGTCATCATCCCGGCCCCCTATTGGGTGTCCTATCCGGACATGGTGTTGCTGGCCGACGGCAAGCCAGTGATCGTCAGTGCCGACCAGTCCCAGGGCTTCAAGATGACGGCCCAGCAACTGGAAGCAGCCATCACGCCCCGCACTCGCCTGGTGGTGATCAACAGCCCCTCCAACCCCACCGGCGTGGCCTACAGCCGTGAGGAACTGGCCGCACTGGGTGAGGTGCTGCTGCGTCACCCCAATGTGGTGGTGGCCACGGATGACATGTACGAACACATGATGTTCCGTGACGTATCCTTCTGCAACATTCTCATGGCCTGCCCCGACCTGTACGATCAGACCATCGTGCTCAACGGCGTCTCCAAGGCCTATGCCATGACCGGCTGGCGCATCGGCTATGCCGGTGGTCCCAAGCCGCTGATCGCCGCCATGAAGAAGATCCAGTCCCAGAGCACCTCCAACCCCACCTCCGTGGCCCAGGAAGCCGCCCAGGTGGCGCTCAACAGCGATCAGTCCTGCGTGGCCGAGATGTGCAAGGCCTTCCAGGACCGCCACGACTACCTGGTGGAAGCCCTGAACGCCATCCCGGGCGTGGAGTGCCTGCCCTCCGACGGCACCTTCTACTCCTTCCCCAGCGTGAAGGGCGCCATGGAGAAGCTGGGCATGGACAGCGACGTGAAATTCGCCGAACACCTGCTCGATCAGGTAGGCGTCGCCCTGGTCCCCGGCTCCGCCTTCGGCGCCGAAGGCCACGTGCGCATTTCCTTCGCCACCAGCCTGGATAACCTCAAGCAGGCGGTGGAGCGCATCGGCCGTGCAGTAGGCGCCTAAAGACCCTTGACGAAGCCCGGCGATATCCGTAATATGCCGGGCTTCCAAGCAATTCCCCGGTAGCTCAGTCGGTAGAGCGGGTGACTGTTAATCACTAGGTCGGCGGTTCGAGCCCGTCCCGGGGAGCCAAATAAAACGATGAAAAAGGCCACCTTTTTGGGTGGCCTTTTTCGTTTCTGGGGATGGGTTTCAAGCGCCCACTCAGAGCACGGACCATCACCGCTGGCGTGCAATTCGTCCTTCCATTTGCTAGGGTCAAGGGAGATTTGAGCCCCGTCGCCAAGGAGGCGCGTGCATGGATGTTGACGATACCCAAGAGGTCGACCCCAGCGGTATGCTGGCGCTCCATCTCACCTGCCCTACCCACCCCTCCTCCCGCCATATCAGGCAATCCCACATTCTTTCGCGTGTAGGCGCGAGCGTTGGACTCTTGGCCGCTCCACATCCCCTCGGGTGGTCGTCGTCAGTCGGACCATTCCTGCCCCCGCTGCCCAAACGCACCGTTCTGAGCCGCCGCCCCCGACTGTTTTCCGCATATCCCGGATACCCCGGATTCTTTCTTTCCTGGGATGCGAAGAAGCTGTCTAATATACTGTTGAACTAAGCCGCATTCGCGGCAGCTTTTCCTATCTTTGTCCCCGCATCCTGGTGGCGGATGGCCTGGATGCCGGCCGGCGCAAGGTCTGCGGCCACCTGCAGAGCTGTCGCACCGCGCGCCTGGGTGGTCTGCAGCTTCGCTGTGACCAGTGCGATACCGAGCAGCGCTGGTATCACAGCTGCCGGGATCGTCATTGCCCTCAATGCCAGAATCGTGCGACTCAGGCTTGGTGCGAGCGACAACACAGCCAGATGCTGCCGGTCACGTACTACCATTTGGTATTCACGCTCCCGCATGAACTCAATGGCTGGGTGCAGCTGCATCCACGGGAAATCCACCGGCTTTTGTTCCAGTCGGTCTGGTCCACGCTCAAGGCCTTTGGGCGGGAC